>JALVZI010000213.1:0-2089 GCA_027022125.1 Anaerolineae bacterium
CTTCGATGTGCCGTTTGGCGCGGGCAATCCGCCCGTCACGCTGGCGGTTGCCGATGTGCGCGTGGCGCGGACGACCATTTTCGGGCGCGCGCGGGCGCACCGGCGCGTCACGGTGGCGGATGCGGCGGGCAACACGGCGCAACTCATCTGGTGGAACAGCGCCGATACCCCGCCCCCCGATGGTATTTTCGATGTGGCACTGACCATCGCCCGCGATGATTTTCGCGGTGGGGATGTGCAACTGGTGTGGCAGGATGCCCGTCTGCGCGAAAAACCCGTCGCCCGCCCCAAACGGCACATCGAAGATTGGCGCACGGCAGAAAATCCGCGCACACTGCTGCAATTGCCCGATGCGGTTTTCTGGGCAAGCGAAAAACTGCCCGGCGCGGCGCGGCTCACCCGGCTGGAAACCGTGTCGCCGCCGTTGAGAACGCTGGTCATCTGGCAGGCTCCCCCCGGCGATGACCTGCTGCGCGAGATGCTGGCGCGGGTTCAGCCCGAAAATGTGCTGGTGGTGGCGCGACTTTCCGCGCTGGATACTCCGCCCGCGTTTGTGGCACATCTGATGGGGTTGATAAAATATGCGCTGGCACACGATGCCGGGCAGTTGGCGATTGCCAATATCGCCGCAGCGATGGTTCATCGGGAAACCACCGTGCGGCTCGCGCTCGATTGGCTCATCGCGCGCGGCAAATTGCGCACCATCGCCCGCACCGATGAAATGATGGTCGTCCGCGCCGATGATTCGCCCCCGCGCAGTGATGCGTCTGACCTGCAAACCGCGCTGCGCGACCTGCTGGCAGAAACGGCGGCATATCGCGCCTTCTTCCGTTCCGCACGACTGGACACGCTGTTTGCGAGAGAAGCGGGCATAAGGTAAGATTTATGGTTGGAAGCGGACGAGATGGCATATAAAAAAATTCTCATCAATAATCGAACACTGACCGAACGTGATGAAAAAGCCATACGCTTTTTTCGGCAATCGTTGCCGCCGAATGATATAGAAATCGAAACCGGCGAACATGGTGTCGAAATTTTTGTGCGCCAACTCGATGTGCGATACGCGCAATCGCTGGCGGTAAAAGCGCAGCAGAAATATCACACTGCCATTGTCGCCGATATTGTGCAGGCGGTCGAAGCCATCAAAAGTTACGGGCTGAATGGTAAAAAACGAAACTTTGTGGATTATAACAAAGAACGGAAAGTGAAAAATCGTTATAAGAAGCAACAAAAACGCGGACAGTATTTTTACGCGCGCAACCATCCGTTCCAAAAAGAAAACAACGCGATGCCGCCGGAATTTCTGGATAAAATTTTCTGTGCCGACAGCGAAATCTTTTTGACCCAACTCCCCGATAATTCTGTGGATTTGATTTTCACCTCACCCCCCTATAATTTCGGGCTGGAATACAATCAAAATGATGATGACCACCGCTGGGAAGCCTATTTTCAAAAACTTTTCAGTATTTTTGATGAATGTGTGCGGGTTTTAAAATACGGCGGCAGAATCATCGTCAACGTGCAACCCCTTTTTTCCGATTACATCCCCACCCATCATCTCATCAGCAACTATTTTATGGAGAAAAAACTCATCTGGAAGGGTGAAATTCTGTGGGAGAAAAATAACTACAATTGCAAATATACCGCTTGGGGCAGTTGGAAGAGTCCATCCAGCCCGTATTTAAAATACACGTGGGAATTTTTAGAAATGTTCAGCAAAGGGAGTTTGAAAAAAGAAGGGAAAAAAGAGAACGCTGACATTACCGCCGATGAATTTAAAGAATGGGTGGTTGCCAAATGGTCGGTGGCACCGGAACGGGAGATGAAAAAATACGGTCATCCGGCGATGTTTCCGCAAAAATTGGTTGAGCGGGCACTGAAACTGTTCAGTTTTCGGGGGGATGTGGTGCTTGACCCGTTTAACGGTGTGGGAACTACCACACTGGTTGCCAAAAATCTGGAACGGCATTTTATCGGAATAGACATTTCGGCAGAGTACTGTCAGGCGGCAGAAGAACGCTTGCGGAGGTTGGTATAACGTGGCTTTAACCGAAACACAGATTCAAAATTTGACGACACGATTAAATGC
>JALVZI010000213.1:2099-2528 GCA_027022125.1 Anaerolineae bacterium
TATTCACGGTAAGAATATACTGGGCAAAAAAGATAAACATGGTGTCGAAAAATTCTATGATGATTATATTCGGTTTCTTGATGCGATGGATGATGGGGTGGATGCAAAAATTGAGGCGTTTATTGCCTACAAGCAGTTTGCAAAAGATACCAATCGTTCCGGCAGGAAACTGATATTTTCGGCGCAGACAAAATTTGAGTCAACAATTTTGGAAGAATTTCTGTATCACCTTTTTAAAGAGTTTATTCGAGACGATACCATTTTTGCCGGAAGTGTGAAAGCGTACAGTAACCTGTATTTTTCGCCGGCATCATTGGATGAATTTGAGCACGAAAATTTCATCAAAATCAATCAGAAAGACCAAGATTTTGCTATTTACAAAAAGGTTGAATTGATAGATGGAGACAATACGATAAAATTGTTTGTGCC
>JALVZI010000213.1:2538-3456 GCA_027022125.1 Anaerolineae bacterium
AACATATTTGGACAAAACGATGCTGGAGGGCAGTATTGCCACCGCCGAAAAAATAAAAGCGGGCAATCCGCATTGTCGATTTTTTATCGTCACTGAAACATACGAAGTTGCCAAAGAAGTTGACCCTTCAACTTCTCGGATTGACAATATATTTGTTTTGAAAAAAGGTGGACGTAATTGCCGAGATGATGGTGAGTTTTTTGCAGATGTGATTCTGCAATTGTATCAAACAGTCAAAAACCATTTGAGAGCGAAATGGCGTGATATTGCAGAAAATATAGAGCAACGGGGTACGATTTTCTGATGCAATTGCGAAAACTCATCCCACTGATACTTTTTTTGCTGGTGGCAACCGCCTGTCGCAGCGAAAAGCCGACACCCGCCGCCGCACCGACACAGTCCGCTCCCCAACCGACCACAGCCGCCGAGCAGCCCGCTGCTGCCGCGCAGCCGATTTCCATCGCCGCGCCGCAGGCAACCGCCGTCACCCCGCCGGTGGCAGCCCCCATTCCCACCGATGTGCCGCCGATGCCGCTGCCCACCCCGATGACCCCGCTGGTGGAAAATTACACCGTCCGCGCGGGCGACACGCTGGGCGGCATCAGTTATGCGTATGATATTCCGCTGGACGAGTTGCTGGCGCTCAACGGGCTGGATGAAAACGCCATCATTCACGTTGGGCAGTCGCTGCGCGTGCCGCTGGAAGTGAGCCGCACCGCGCCGGTGGTGCAACTGATGCCCGACAGCGAAACCGTGTTCAGCCCGGCGTATGTCAGGTTCGATGTGGAAGAATATGTGCGCGGGCAGAACGGATTTTTGGCGGGCTATTCCGAGCGGGTGAACGGCAA
The DNA here is from genome assembly GCA_027022125.1 of Anaerolineae bacterium. Classification (GTDB taxonomy): domain Bacteria; phylum Chloroflexota; class Anaerolineae; order 4572-78; family 4572-78; genus JANTHQ01. The sequence continues at coordinate 3,387 of JALVZI010000213.1, forward strand.
ACCGCTTTCCGGCGCGGAAATTGTCGAGCATGTGGCGCGGCGATGGAAATCGGCTGCGCGGCAGCAGCGG
>JALVZI010000214.1 GCA_027022125.1 Anaerolineae bacterium
CTGGATGACAGTGCCAACATCGATATGAACCGGATGATGAAAATTTCTGACCTGCTGGTGGAAAATAATCTCAACCATGTGCCGTGGATTTTCGTCAACGGCATTCGCGCCAATTTGGCGACCAAAGAGGTTCTGGCGCACATGAAAGCCGCCGGTTTGAAACGCACCGCTTTCGGCGTGGAAAGCGGCGACCCGGACGTGCTTTTGTCCATCGACAAAAAAATAGACCACGATACCATCCGGCAGGCATTCAAAAATGCCAAAGCCGTCGGTATTGAAACCATCGGCTTTTTCATCATCGGTTTGCCCGGCGAAACGGAAGAGGCGATGGACAGAACCATCAAATTTGCCTGCGAAGTTGACCCGCTCATCGCCAATTTCAGCATGATGACCCCGTATCCGGGCACAAAAGTTTATGAAATTGCCAAACGGCAGGGGCGATTGCTGATTGACACGTGGGAAGATTACGTCTTTTTCGACGGCAAAGCGCGGTATGAAATGCCCGGCATGCCCGCCGAACTCATCGAGCGCAAATGGAAAGAGGCATATCGCCGTTTTTACCTGCGCCCCCATCGCATAGCGATGACTCTGATGCGCAAAGATTTCTGGGTAAACTGGCGGCGCACGTTCAAAGTGGCGTGGAAAACCATCTTCCCGCCCAAAGAGAAAAACGAACTGAAAAAAGCCATTCAATCCGAAGCGGGCATTTAGGAGCGGGTATGCGAGTTTTACTGGCTAGCCCGGAATCCGGCGTGTGGAACAGCCGCAAGCATATCCACATGGGATTGGGCTATTTGGCGGGCGCACTGCTGGCGCACGGATACGATGTGACCATTTGGGATGCCGCCGTCGAAGAGGAATTTGAGACGTTTGAAGAGCACATGCTCCGCAACCGATATGATGTGGTCGGCATTTCTGCGCCGACGCCGCTCATTCCCAGCGCATGGGAGCAGGCGGCAACCGCCAAAAGATTCGGGGCGGTAACCATTCTCGGCGGTCCCCATTTGACGCTGATGCCGCACGAATCGATGGAAAAACCGGTGGTGGATATGGTGGTGCGCGGCGAAGCCGAATACACCATCATCGAAATTCTGGCGGCGCTGGAAAAAGATAGCGGCATCGAGCAGGGCGCAGACCAGCCGCGCCTTTTCCGCAGCGAACACATGGACGGCATTTTGGGGCTGTCGTGGCGCGATGAAAGCGGCAAAATCCGGCACAATCTCGACCGCCCGCTGGCGGATGACTTGGATGCCATCCCCTTTCCGGCGCACCATCTGTTCAAAATTGACCGCTATACCAATCTCAACCCGCTCACCGACGGGCTTGACCCGCACGCGCGGGCATACACCATCGTTACCAGCCGCGGTTGCCCGTACAAATGCACCTATTGCTCAAAGCCCATCACCGGCGACACATGGCGCGGGCGCAGTGTGGCAAACGTCATCGCCGAGTGGCGCTGGCTGGTGGAAGATTTGGGCGCCACCGAAATCGGGGTGACGGATGACATCTGGAATCTCGACCGCGACCGCGCCAAAGAATTGTGTCAGGCGCTCATTGACAATAAATTGAATCACGTGCCGTGGGTCACCATTCACGGCATGAAAGTCAACAATACCGATGCCGAACTTTTTAAAATGATGAAAGCCGCCGGATGCAAGCGGGTTGGGTTCGGCATTGAAAGCGGCGACGATGAGGTTTTGCGGAAGGTCATCAAAAAAGGGCAGACGGTGGATATGGTGCGCAACGCCATCAAATGGGCGAAAGCCGCCAAACTGCAAACGATGGGCTTTTTCATTTACGGCATGCCCGGCGAAACCGAAGAGTCGATGGAGAAAACCACCCGGCTCGCGCTGGAACTCGACCCCGATTTGGCGCACTTTTTGATGGCAACGCCGTATCCCGGCACGGAAATGTGGGATACGCTGCTGAAAGAAGGGCTGGTGCAGCCCGGCAACTGGGATCAACTCGCCATTCAGGAAGATAAAGCGCTTTTTTCGTATGGTGGGCTGGATGCCGAAGTGGTGGAGCGCAAATGGCATGAGGCGCACCGCCGGTTTTATCTGCGCCCCAAACGGGTTTTGCGGATTGCCACCCGTAAAGACACATGGATGCGATTTCCATATTATGCCCAAACCGCGCTCAGTATGCTGGCGGGTATCGGCAAGCGAGAAACCGCGCCCACCGCAAATTAAATTGACAACGTGATGCGTGAAGCGTGATGTGTGAGTCGGTTTTCACGCGTCACGTTTCACGTTTTCACGAAGGAAAATAGCAATTATGTTGGGTCTTCTCCCCAAAATCCCCCTCTACTGGAGTTACCGAAAATTCGGTTTTCCGCAGATGATGCCGTTTAGCATTGTAGTCAGCGTCAGTTACCGCTGCAATTCCAAATGCAAAACGTGCGATGTCTGGCGCAAGCCGAATGACGATATGACGCTGGAAGAATGGGATAAAGTTTTCGCCAATATCGGGCGGGGACCGCTCTATTACACGTTCACCGGCGGCGAGCCGTTTTTGCGCAAAGATACCGCCGAACTGGCGCTGTCGGCATACAAACACGCCCAACCCGCCGTCATCACCATTCCCACCAACGGCATTCTCACCCGCCAAATTGTGGATCAGGTTGACCGCATTTGCGCCGGCGCGCCGAAAACCAATATCGGTATCAATCTCAGTCTCGATGCGGTGGGGGAGGAACACGACAAAATTCGCATGGTTCCCGGCAACTGGAACAAGGCGATGAAAACGTGGCAGGAATTGAAACGCCTGCAAAAAGAGCACAAAAATTTGGTACTGACCACCCATACCGTCATTTCCAATTTCAACATCGACCACTTTTTTGAAATTTATGAAGGCTTGCAATTTTTGGAGCCGGACAGTTTCATCACCGAAATTGCCGAAGAGCGGGTGGAACTCGACACGGTGGGCTGGGAAATTACCCCGCTGGCAGAAAAATATGCCCCCGTCGCCGATTTTTTGAGCGAGAAAGCCCGCCGTCGCCCGGCAAAAGGGCTGGCAAAATTGACACAATCGTTCCGCGCGCAATACTATCAAATAGCCAAACGCACGCTGATGGAGCGGCGGCAGGTCATTCCGTGTTATGCCGGTTGGGCGAGTTGCCAAATCGCCCCCAATGGCGACGTGTGGAGTTGCTGCATCCGCGCCGAAGGGGTGGGCAACCTGCGCGAAACGAATTACGATTTGCGCCCCATCTGGCGCAGCGAAGCGATGGCAAAAATGCGGCGCAGCATTTACAATCAGGAATGCTCGTGCCCGATGGCGAATGCGAGTTATGCCAATATGGTGCTCCATCCGCCCACACTGATAAAAGTTGCGGCGGAAACCATTTCGCGCTGACGGTGCGCTATGGGCAAAAAAGGCGATTTGAAAAAATTCTGGCGGTTTTTGGCGCTAGCCATTGCCGCCGAAATTATGCTGATGGGATTTGTT
>JALVZI010000215.1:0-3223 GCA_027022125.1 Anaerolineae bacterium
GCGGGACCCGGTTTCATCAACATTCGGCTGGCGCAGGCGTGGTTCGCCGCGCAGGTGCAGCGCGTGCTGGATGCGGGCGACGCTTTCGGGCGCGTCAATCGCGGCAACGGGCGGCGCGTGCAGGTGGAATTCATCAGCGCGAACCCCACGGGTCCGCTCACTTTCGGTTCCGGCAGAAATGCGGTACTCGGCGATGCGCTGGCATCGGTGTTGGATGCCGCCGGTTTCACGGTGGAACGCGAGTATTATCTGAACGATGTCGGCAATCAGATGAACATTTTTGCGCGCAGTTTGCGCAGTCGATATGCCGAAATTCTGGGGCACGCCGACCGCTATCCTTTCCCCGAAGATGGCTACCCCGGCGATTATCTCATCGAAATGGCACGGGAACTGGCGGCGGAAGTCGGCGAGTCGTACCTGAATTTGCCGGAAGAGGAATCGCTGGCAACTTTCCACCGCGAAGGGTTGCGGCGAATGGTGGCGCGCATCAAATCGGATGCGGAAATGCTCGGCATTCGGTTCGATGTGTGGTTTTCCGAAGCGAGTCTGTATGAAGATGGCACATATCAAAAAGTGTATGATATGCTGCAATCGGGCGGGCAGTTGGTGGAAAAAGACGGCGCCATCTGGTTTAAAGGCGAAAGTGAGGATGATAAAGATAACGTCATCGTTCGCTCTGACGGGCGACCGACCTATTTTGCCAGCGACATAGCCTACATTTACAATAAACTCGTCACCCGAAAGTTTGACCGCGCCATTTATGTTTGGGGTGCAGACCATCACGGGCATGTGGCGCGATTGAAAGCCGCCGCCCGCGCGCTGGGGCTGGATGATAGCCGCATTACCATCATTTTGTATCAGTTGGTGGCGCTGGAACGCGATGGCAAGCCGGTGCGAATGGGCAAACGCTCGAAGTTTGTCACGCTGAAAGAGGTGGTGGAAGAAATCGGCGCGGATGCCACCCGGTTTATGCTGCTCACCCGTTCCGCCGATAGCCAGATGACGCTCGATTTGGGGCTGGCGGTGAGACAATCAAACGACAATCCGGTATATTATGTGCAGTATGGGCACGCGCGGATTGCCAGTTTGTTCCGCAAAGCGGAAGAAGAGGGCGTTTCGCCAGTAAACGCGAATCTGTCGCTGTTGAAACATCCGGCGGAGTTGGCGCTCATCCGCCAGATTTTGCGACTGGAAGAAGTGGTTGACCGTGCCGCCGCGACGCTCGCGCCGCACCATTTAACCTATTATGCGCAGGAATTGGCGACGGCGTTCCACAGTTTTTATCACAGTTGCCGTGTGGTCGGCGACAATCCCGCGCTCAGTTCGGCGCGATTGGCGCTGGTGCAAGCCGCCAAAATCGCGCTGGCAAACACGCTGCGGTTGATGGGTATGTCTGCGCCAGAAGAAATGTGATGACGAATAGCGAATTACGAATAGCGAATTACGAATGAAAAATGCCCGACGGTGTGACGCACCATCGGGCATTTAATTTGTTTCCAGTCCACAGATGGACACAGATTTGCACGGAAGAATAAATGGTGTGGTTCATTTTGGCTACCAATTATCTTTGCAAATAGCCACCTGTTACCGCCGAGACCATCCGTGAAACGTGATTCTTTTGCGGGCATTGCCGGTTGACGAAACCTTCACGCATCACGTTTCACGAAAATTATCGGCAAAAGTGTAAAACTTGTAAAGATGATTTTTGGAGGTCAAGGCACTATGCTCAAAATTACAGCGCTTCTGCCAGCGGGGTGTATGCCAAATCGTCGAATGCGTCGGCGACGGCTTTGTATGTCAACTTGCCGTTGACCACATTTACCCCCAGCGCCAGCGCTTTATCGGCGGCGATGGCATCTTTGAAGCCCATTTTGGCGAATTTTTTAACGTAGGGCAGGGTGGCGGCAACCAGCCCGTAAGTGCTGGTGCGCGGAACCGCGCCGGGCATATTCGCCACGCCGTAATGCAGCACGCCGTCCACAAAATAAACGGGGTCAGAGTGAGTGGTGGCGTGCGTGGTTTCCACACAACCGCCCTGGTCAACCGCCACATCCACAATCACACTGCCTTCTTTCATTGTGGAAATCATTTCGCGGGTGACGAGTTTCGGAGCTTTGGCGCCTTTTACCAGCACCCCGCCGATGACCAAATCGGCTTTTTCTACCGCGCGGGCAATATGCAGCGGCGACGAAACCCACGTGACGAATCGCCCGTGCAGGGTAGCGTCCAATTGCCGCAGACGGGGCAGGCTGATGTCCAGCATGGTGACCGATGCACCCATACCGAGCGCCATCTGTGCGGCATTGGTGCCGACAATTCCACCGCCGATGATAACCACATTGGCGGGTTTCACGCCGGTAATGCCGCCGAGCAACTTCCCGCGCCCGCCTTCAAACCGTTCCAGATATTGTGCCCCGATTTGAATGGACATTCGCCCGGCAACTTCGCTCATCGGAATGAGCAGAGGCAGACTGCCGTCCGGCAGTTCGACGGTTTCATACGCCACGCCGGTTACGCCGCTTTTCAGCATCGCTTTGGTCAATTTTTCGTTGGCGGCAAGATGCAGGTAGGTGAACAGCAGCAAATCCGGTCGCAGGAATTGGTACTCGTCTGGCAGCGGCTCTTTCACTTTGATAACCATTTCCGCGCCCCACGCCTCGTCGCGGGAGACGATTTTTGCACCGGCAGCTTCGTAATCGCTGTCGGCGAAATGACTGCCCGTACCCGCGCCGGTTTCTACCAGCACGGTGTGTCCGGCATCCACCAATTCGTGCGTGCCGGCGGGAGTCATCGAAACGCGATACTCATTGTCTTTTATTTCTTTCGGAACACCTATGATCATCGTTGATCTCCTTTGTGTGAATAGATTTTTGGGCATAGTGTCATTGACACCGAAATCGCCTTGATGCGTGAAACGTGATGCGTTGCTGCACAAAAACGGATTGGGATTTGCACAATCAGGCTACTGCATCGCCCAACCTTAATTGTCGGGTTGTTGCCCGTGTAAAAATTGAACCACAGAGGCGCAGAGGCACAGAGAAAATAAGGTTTGAGAGCCCGTTATGCGGCGGTATCTGAAATTTTCGGTGAAAATTTGAACCGGAACTCAAAAATTTTTTAAATTCTCCGCGTCTCTGTGCCTCTGTGGTGAAAAATTAACCTTTTTTCAGATGAGCCGTTACAGAGAGAGTAATCCCACTTTTTAGATTGGATGATGCACTAG
>JALVZI010000215.1:3233-3431 GCA_027022125.1 Anaerolineae bacterium
TCACTGACAAAAGGTGTAAAAATTGAACCACAGAGGCGCAGAGGCACAGAGAAAATAAGGTTTGAGAGCCTGTTATGCGGCGGTATCTGAAATTTTCGGTGAAAATTTGAACCGGAACTCAAAAATTTTTTAAATTCTCCGCGTCTCTGTGCCTCTGTGGTGAAAAATTAACCTTTTTTCAGATGAGCCGTTACAGAG
>JALVZI010000216.1:0-2095 GCA_027022125.1 Anaerolineae bacterium
AACGCATCCTGAGTAGCGCTTTGCGGCGCAAAGCACGTATCGAAGGGCGTTTTCCCCTGCCGATTTTCACCCTTCGATACGCCCTGCGGGCTACTCAGGATGAAAAATCGGCAAGTGTCAACAGAACCTAATCACCAATTAACCAATCTCCAATCGCCAATCGGGGGCAGAGACACGCCCTGCCCCCAATTTTATTGCGGTTTATTGCGCTTGGCGTTCGGCGAGCAGTTGTTCAACTTGGTCTTGCAAGAATGCTGCGCCTTCTTCGGGGGTCATACTGCCTTCCAGCGCGATGGCGCTGATGACCTGCGGAATGAGCAGCCGACCTTCGATGTCACCGATGACGGCGCGTTCTGTGGCGTCGTAATCGGGGCGGAAGAGCCAGCGCTGCATCGAGTCATAGCCGTTGGCAATTTGTTCCAGCGTGGAGGGGTCGTAGTTGGCAAAATATTCGCTGCTGTTTTTCCAGCCGTCCACGGCGCTTTTCAGCACGGGTACTTTACCAAACGGAGCCAGCGCCAGCACATCCTGATAGCCGTCGGTCAGGAAGAATTTCACCACGTCTTGCGCGGCGGGGTCAGCGCCTTTCAGAATGCCGAGCGTGACCAACTGACCGTAACTGGCTTTGTTGCCGCTGGGACCTTCGATGAGCGGGGCGAAACCGGTGCGTTTGGCGAGGTCGGGGGTGGGCAATTCAACTTTGCCGCCGCCTTCCAAACCGGAGCCGTCAACCAAATCGTCCATAATGTAGGTGGAATAGAAGAGCATTGCCGATTGGTCGTATTCATAAGTTTCGCGCGCGCCGCGCCAGTATTGCGGACCGGGGGTGGCGCAGTCTTGCAGGCTGGTGTAGAAACGCAGGGTTTCAATCATTTCCGGCGTGTTGAAAGTTACATTGCCGTTTTCATCGAAGGGCCAGGCGTTGTTGGAAATGGCGAATTGTTCAAACACTTGCTGGTCGTAGTTTTGACCGGGGTCGGTGCCGAGGGTGATACCATACAGGAACCCGTCATTACCGGGGATGGTCTCGCAGGCGGTTTTGATGGAATCCCATGATGTGGGCGCTGCCAAACCGAGTTTGTCGAATTCATCCTGACGATACCAAATTGCCTGAATCCAGCCGTCATACGGCACGGCGGCGTGTTTGCCGGTTGCCGGGTCAACTACCATATTCAGCGGACCGGTACGGAAGTCATCCACGCCGATGCTGTTGATGACGGCTTCGGCGGCATCTTCATCCAAAATGCCATCGGCGGAGAAGGCGGCGACGCGCTCAATGCCCATCCGCACAATGTCGGGGGTTCGGTTGGCTGCCACGGCGATGGTCATCCGTTGGGAAATGCCACCCTCTTCGATGGGGATGATGCGGACTTCAACATTGGGGTGAGCATCCATATAGCGTTGCGCCACGGCTTCGTAAACTGCCACACGTTCGGCTTCATTATCGGTTGTCCAGAATTCAACCAATTGTTTGTCACCCACTTGCGGGTTCAGGTAATCTTCGGCAACCTGTTTGTCGGGGATGCACAGTTTTTGCCCGACTTCAATTTCATCGGGATTGACAATTTTGCTGAAACTGTCATCCTGCTGCGCTTTGGCGTTGGTGGCGTCAACAATTGCCGGATAGGCGTAAATACTGCCAAAATAGCGGTCGGCGAGTTTTGACAACCAGTCGTTTGCCTGCACGGTGTACTCGTCGGCGCAGGTGGGTCCCTGTGCTGCGGCGGGCATCGCAAACAAACTGAAAATGGCTATGATGGAAATAATGAGAATCAATTTTTTAGACATCGCTTTTTCACTCCTTGTTAGATATTTTTAAAAAGTTGAACCGGAAATGGTGTATTTTCAAAGATTATTGGTGACTATCACCTCCTTTTTATTGCGGTACACTTGATGCGCGTACAATTAGCGAAGGTTGGAGGAGAATCTGGTTTTCCGAGAGCGATTCTCTGTTGATGGTGGCAATTAACATTTCTGTAACCAATGCGCCGATTTGATAGATTGGCTGGCGCACGGTGGTTAGCGGCGGATGGGTGTTTTCTGACCACGGAATATCGTCAAAACCGGTAATGGCAACATCGCGCCCCACGGCGAA
>JALVZI010000216.1:2105-3431 GCA_027022125.1 Anaerolineae bacterium
CTGCCAGCGGTGCCAGGCGAACATTAAATTTTGCGGCGCGGCGATGTATCCGATGCGGCGGTGTCCCTGTTCAACCAGATGATTGACCACCAATTGCATCCCCAGTTCACTGTTTTCATCAACCAGCGGAAAATCGTTATTGGTTTCCATCCGCCCGAAAACGGCAAACGGGTAGTTGTGTGATTGCAGCAGCGTGATGCGCGGGTCGCTGCGGCGGGTTCGCACAATGATGAAACCGTCTACGCGGCGGCTTTGAATGTTGCGGGTGTAGGCACTCAGTTCGTCTTCGCCGGGGGAACGGGTGGCAACCAGCAGGTCGAAGCCGTTTTTGGCGGCGGTGTTACCCACGCCGGCGAGAAATTCGCTGAAAAAGGGGTCGGAAAAGCGGGGTCCATAGGTGGGCATAATGAATCCCAGCGTATCGGTGCGCTGCTTTCGCAGTTTTTGCGCGATACTGCTGGGTTGGTAACCCATTTCCGCCGCAACTTTTTTTATCTGGCGGCGGGTCTCTTCGTTTACGTCATCGTAGTCGTTTAGCGCGCGAGAAACAGTGGTGATAGACCGTCCCACTCGCTCGGCGACATCTTTTATGGTAACAGCCATCATTCTCCGAGAGAGGTTTCCAAAACGTTTTGGATGCGTTTTCAGTATAATCCAAAACGTTTTGGATGTCAAGCGTCTTTTCTGGATTCTGGGAATCACGCTTGAATGCGTCCTGCGAATGTGATACAATATAAGTGAAGAACGTTACAATTTCATCGTGGCAAAATGGTTAATCATTTTCAGGAGGTGACCAATGATTAAGCGAATTATGGTTACACTGGATGGTTCCGAGTTTGCCGAGCGTGCGTTGCCATACGCAACCGAATTGGCGCAAAAATTCGATGCTGAAATCGAATTGATTCGGGTGGTGCAGCCCATTATTATGATGTCTGATTTTGGTGCGACAACGTATCAAAGTTTGATGTCAATGGAGGAAAAAGAGGCGGAAACATATCTCCGGGCGCGTCAGCACGAGTTGCAGCAAGCAGGTATTCTGACCCACTATAAATTGCTGGAAGGTATTGTTGCCGATGCAATTATTGACCGGGCGATAGAAGATGAAGTGGACTTGATTGTGATGAGCACTCACGGGCGTTCGGGGTTGAGCCGCTGGATTTACGGCAGTGTTGCCGCCAAAATTTTGGAGCACGCCCCGTGTCCGGTGTTTTTGGTACGGGTGCAGCACGCTCAACAGAAGGAGACATCCCCGGCGACGGGGGAATCGGTCGCCGCGTAAAACGCGAACACCTGCCGGATACTCTCGGCAGGTGTTCGCGTTTTACG
>JALVZI010000217.1:0-693 GCA_027022125.1 Anaerolineae bacterium
CGGGCGCGCGTCCGTCATTTCGATGCGCCAATCCACACCGATGACATCCCCGCCCGCCTGTTTGATGAGCGGCAGCATACCGCCGGTGTTCGTGCCGAAATGAATCAGCGGCACGCCGGATTCTTTGGCGCGGGCGATGGCGGTTCGGCTGTGTGGCAGCACATATTCCCGATAATCGGCGGGAGAGAGCGCACCCACCCAACTGTCGAAAAGTTGCAGTACCTGCGCGCCCGCTTCGGCTTGGGCAAAGAGATAATTGCCCACCAGCATGGCGAGTTTCTCCATCAGCGAGTGCCACGCGGCGGGTTCGCGGTACATCAGGCTTTTGGCGCGAATGAAGTTGCGCGATGAGCCGCCTTCGATGGCGTAACTTGCCAGCGTGAACGGCGCGCCGGAAAAACCGATGAGCGGTATGCGTTCCGCCAGTTCCGCGCGCACCAGTTTGATGGCATCCAGCGTGAACGACAAACTTTCGCGCGGGTCGGGCTGGCGCAGAGCGGCGATGTCGGCGGGGGTGCGAATGGGATTGTGGATGACGGGACCTTTGCCTTTTTCAAAAGTCAGTTTCAGCCCCATCCCTTCCAGCGGCGGCAGAATATCGGCGAAAATGATGGCGGCATCCAAATCGAAGGCGTTGACCGGTTGCAGCGTCACTTCCGCGGCGAGTTCCGGCGTTTTTATCATTTCCAGAAT
>JALVZI010000217.1:703-3418 GCA_027022125.1 Anaerolineae bacterium
TCGCGCAGAGCGCGGTATTCGGGCATATAGCGCCCTGCCTGCCGCATCAGCCAAATCGGCACGGCATCGGTGGGGCGTTGGTTACAAGCATCGAGGAATCGTGTGTTCATAGGTTTTGGTTGTTCAAGGTTTCAAGTTTCAAGTTCAAAGTTCAAAGTTGCAGGGTAGCAGGGTTGCAAAGTTCACGTTTCACGCATCACGAAAGCAAGGAGCAGGAAGCAGGAAGCAGGAAGCAAGGGGATGAACAATTCACGTTTCACGCATCACGCATCACGCAACCCATTATTCATTGAATGAATCTAGCCAGCGTGCCGCATCGAGGGCGTGATATGTCAAAATAATATCCGCGCCGGCGCGTTTGATGGCGGTGAGCGTTTCCAGCACCACCTTTTTTTCATCGAGCCAGCCCTTTTCGGCGGCGGCTTTCACCATAGCATATTCGCCGCTGACGTTATATGCCGCCACCGGCACGGGACAGTGGTCGGCGGTTTGGCGGATGATGTCCAGATATGCCAGCGCGGGTTTGACCATAATCATATCCGCGCCTTCCGCCAAATCGAGTTCCACTTCGCGCCGGGCTTCGCGGGCATTGCCGTAATCCATCTGATGCGTTTTGCGGTCGCCGAATTTCGGTGCGCCATCGGCGGCATCGCGGAAAGGACCATAATAACTGCTGGCATATTTCACCGCATAACTGAGAATGCTCACGCCGGTGAAATTATATTCGTCCAAAATGGCGCGAATCGCGCCCACCATGCCATCCATCATGCCGCTGGGGGCGACAATATCCGCCCCGGCGCGGGCATGCGACAGCGCGACTCGCTGCAAAACTTCCAGCGTTTCATCGTTGCTGATTTCTGTGCCGTGAACGATACCGCAGTGTCCATGGTCGGTATATTCGCATAGGCAGACATCGGTGACGACCAGCAAATCGGGATGTGCTTTTTTGATGGCGTGAGTGGCTTGCTGAACAATGCCATCGGCGGCGAAGTTTTCCAGCCCGATGGGGTCTTTTTCGGCGGGAATACCGAACAGGATGACGGCGGGAATGCCGAGCGCGCGTGCCGTGCCTGCCTCTTTGACGGCTTCATCCACCGAAAGTTGGGCAATGCCCGGCATGGACGGAATCGGCTGGCGAATGCCTTCGCCGTGCCGCACGAAAATCGGGTAGATGAAATCGGCGGGGGAGAGGTGCGTTTCGCGCACCATGCGCCGCATCGCGGCGTTTGCCCGCAATCGTCGCGGGCGGATGGGGAGGTTAAAAGTTTGGGTCATAATGGTTTCTCGTTTCAATTGGTTGTTCAAAGTTTGTTGGTTCAAAGTTCAAGGTTTCAGGTTTCAAGTCCAGAGTCTCACCGGCTCACTTTCTATCCCTATCCCTATCCCTATCTCTATCTCTATCCCATTGCCGCCAGCCGTTCTCCCAATTCCGCTTGAAAGGGGAACGTGCCCGGTTCGTAGGTGCAGAATGGCTCTTCTGCCATGGGGCGACCGGTGACGGCATACGCCCGCGAGCGCGAACCACCGCACACGTCGCGGAATTCGCACAACCCGCAGCGCCCTTCGAGTTTGGCGGGGTCGCGCAGGGTGCGGAACAGGTCGCTGTGGCGGTAGATGTCCACCAGCGATTTTTCTTTCACGCTGCCGGCGGTCACGGGCATAAATCCGCTGGGGAATACTTCGCCCAGATGCGAAATGAACACGAATCCGTTTCCGGCATTGATGTGCATCGGCGTGCGGCGAATTTGTTCGCGGGGTTGCAGCCCTTTTTCCGCCACAATTTTATCCAATCCCGCCTTCAATTCATAATAAATCGGGTGCAGCGAAATATAATCTTCCGGCGGCAGCCCTTTCTCTTCGATGATACTGCGCTGCAGCACCACTCGTTTGTAATGGTGCCCCTCAGTCGGTTTGGCGCTGATATATTTCGATACATCATACAAAAAGTGCATCACGGCTTCATATTCGGCGGGCGAAACCTCATCTTCCGCTTGCCCGCGTCCGGTGGGAACCAGAAAAAACAGGCTCCATGTCATCGCTTTCATTTCCTGCACCAATTTGAACACGCGGGGCAGGTCGTGCAGATTGTAACGGGTGACGGTGGTATTGATTTGCACCTTCAGCCCGACTTCCCGCGCCGCTTTCCAGCCGTTCACCGTCCAATCGAAAGACCCCTGCACCCGCCGAAAATCATCGTGGCGGGTGGCGTTGCTGGCGTCAATACTCAGCGAGATGGCTTTCGCGCCCGCATCTTTTATTTTTTGCAGATTGTCCCGGTTCAGCAGTGGCGTGCCACTGGGAGAAACCGCCGTCGCCAGCCCGATATCCGAGCCGTATTTCACCAACTCGAACAAATCGGGGCGTTTGAATGGGTCGCCGCCGGTGAAGATGAAAATTGGCGATGGCTTGCCGAAAGATGCGGCTTGTTCCAGCAGGCGTTTCGCCTGCTCGGTGGAGAGCGAATTGGGATGCAGCAGCGGTTGGGCTTCGGCGCGACAGTGACGGCACGCCAAATCGCAGGCTTGGGTGGTTTCCCAAATAATCATAAACGGGCGTTCGTTGCGGCTGTTTTGCGGTTGACGAATGAGTGTTTTCATAAAATCCTCTGTTGATTGGAGATTGGTTGGTTAGAGATTGGTTATTGGAGATTGGTCATTGAATCTCCAATCTCCAATCTCTAACCTCCAATCAACCAATCTCTAATTTCCAAAATAG
>JALVZI010000218.1 GCA_027022125.1 Anaerolineae bacterium
TGATGGCATCATAATCGTAACGCAAATCGTAGGTCACATTTTCCCAATTGAACTGCCCGACGGTCATATATGCCATCCCGTCGAGCGTGTTGCGCGGTGGTTGCGCGCCGGGAAAACGATTGTTCAGCCGGGCGCGGGTTCCCAGCACAAAAAAGACCAGACTGCTGAACACCAGCGCGGCGACCGTCGCCCGCCATGCCGAGCGCCAGCCCCAATGCCACCCCGCCGAGCGTTCCCACAGCGCGGGCAGCACCACCGCCGCTGCGATACCGAACAGCGTCCATACCTGAATGAAAAATTTGAAATAGGTGTTCATCCGATAATAATCGCCGCCGCCGAGAAAATCGCGCAGGAAGAAAATCTGCACGCCGAGCAGCAGCAGCAATCCGGTGAACATCAGCAGTTCCACAAACGCTTGCGCGGGCGATGTTTCTCGCCGGAAGAGCAGCATCAGCGCCACTGCCAGCGCGGGCAGAATGATGGCGATACTGTCGAAACGGAAGAGCGCCAGCACCACCGCCGCGCCGAGTGTCAGCCGCAGCGCGGTCAGCACGTTTTTCACGGCGGGAGACGGCGAAATGCGCGGACGGGCAATCTCCATCAGATGGGGCAGCACGTTCCAGCGGCGCAACCCCAGCGAAACCATCCGCAGCGGCGCGAATCGGGTGTGCGGGCGACGCAATTCCGTCCACAGCCATGTGAAAATCACCAGCAGGAAAAATCCCCACAATTTGAAAAACTGGTCGAGCGGGATTTTGTCTTTCACCAGCCCCAGCCCGACATCGAGCGCCCGGTAATTGGCAAAAAACGGGCGATAGAGAATCATCGCGCCCGCCAGCACCGCCGCGCCGAAAAGCGCCATTTCGCCCGCCGTGCGCCACAAATTTCGCCCCGCACGGACGCGCGTCAGCCCGAATGCCGCCACCGCCAGCCCCAGATATGTCGGCATATCCCAAGTGTTGATGATTGCCAATGCCCCCAGCACAAATGCAATGAATAGTGAATAGTGAATGGTGAATAATGAAACGTGATTCGTGAAGCGTGAAAGCGTGATTTCTGACCACTGACCGCTGACCGCTGACTGCTCCTCTGAAACTTTGAACTTTGAACTTTGAACTTTGAACTGCCCGAAGGACATCGCCAGAAACAGCACGGTGAACGGAATGCCAATCATGTGCGGGTGCAGGTCGGCGAAAAGGAATGACCAGTATGGAAATTCGTTGATAGTGGCGGGGATGACCCGTGACACGTCCCAATAGTTGTATTCGCGGATGGGCGTGCCGCCGAGCGCCTTCCCGAAACCGATGACCCCGCGCGCCAGCGTTTGCAGCCCGGGGATGGCGCTGGAGAAGTCGCTGCCGCTGGCGGACGCCAGATTGCGCAAAAGTTGCCCCATCCCGTCCAGATTGCTGAAAAAGAGGACGACCAGCACCGCCAGCAATCCGATTCCGATGGCGCGAAATTCCCCTCCCTTGAGGGAGGGGTTAGGGGAGGGTGAAGATTCCACCCCCTCCCTAGCCCTCTCCCTCGCAGGGGGAGGGGATACTGCCAAACTTCCGGCGAGGGCGAAAACATTGACCGCCGTCAGTGCTGCCAGCAGCGGCACCGCCAAATTGAAAGCGGTGGTGGGGATGATGCCCGTCAGTTTAACCAGCACACCGACGATGAATAGCCCGTAATAATAGTAGTTGATGGCGTGCCCGGCGAAAAACGGGTCATACGGCGGCATGGTCGCGCTTTTGACGATGGCGTTCAAAAAGCCGATTTCCAACATTTTTTCGCCGCCGTTCCACGGTTGCCACAGGTCGGGGTTTGCCAACCGAAATACCACGAACACCAGAAATACCAGCGCGAACGCCGCTTCCCCCACAGCGATGAACGCCCGTTTTTCGCGCACCGCCGATTTAATTTCTGCCCGATTGCGCCGCCACAGCCCGAAACTCGCCGCGCCGAGCAGCGCCATCATCGCCCAGATGACCCCCAGCCGGTTGGCGGGCAAATCGAAACTTGCCAGCAGCCACACGCCGTAACTGACCAGCAACAATCCCAAACTTTTGCTCAGCAGCCAGCCGCCGCCCGCAAATTTTTTGAACAGCCCGAATGCCACCGGAAACGCCAGCAATCCCATCGCCTGCGCCGCCAGCCACCACAGCGCAATCGCCAGCGCGGGATTTTCGGTGGCGACGGTGTTCCAGCGAAAATCGTCCACCACCGCCCACGCCGACAGCGGTTTTTTCAGTGCGGTGGATTTGTTTTTCGGCGCGGATGGGGGCGCATCCGCGCCGCGCAATTTCATCAGCAGCGTCGGTTTGCCGATGTAGCCGTGTTGCGCGCCCTGCCAAGTGTTCCCCAAAATTTGCCACCATTCATCATCGGACAGGGTTCGCACTTTTTTGAAAATGGTCGCTTTGGGATGGTCGTACACCGTGAACGATTCATCGGCGGATTGGTCATCAATTTTAAAGCCGAACAGCGTCGGTGGGGTCTCGAAAGTTGCCACCGGCTCATAGCCCAATTTTCCGGCGAAAAGCGCTTCATAATATTTGGTGCTCATCGGATAGCGAATGGAGAGTCGCGGCAGTGTGCGCGACATGCGGTTGCTGGCGATGACCAGATAATCGCAATTTTTCAGCGTGTCGCGGAGGGTATCGAATTTCTGCTCGGTGTCGGGGTCATACATCGGCAGTTGCGGTTGCCGGTAGCCGTGCAGTCCCGGCGATGCGCCCGGTTCCGCCCACGCGAAATCGCGCGGCACGCCCTCTTCCCAGTGTTCCACCGCAATGCACGAGCCATCAGGAACATTTTGGTATATCCAGCGCGATGCCGTGACCCAACTGTGTTCGGTGGCATACACGCCGTTGACGAACATCGCCGCCCAAAACGCAGTGGCAAGCAGTATCAGCGCCGAAAGGGCAATTGCGGGCAATCGCCACCGCCGAGCCAGCGCCGCCATCAGCCCCGCGCCGAAAATGACCATCGGCGGAATGACGGGCGACATATAGCGCATAAATTTCGCCAGAAAGAGTCCGGTCAGTCCGAAATACGGCACGAACCACGCTAGCAGCAGCCATTCTCGTCGCGACAGTTTGCCCATCGCCCCGCGAATGAGCGCCCACACCATGCCCGCCAGCGCCAGCAATCCGAGCGCCCAGCCCATCCCCCAGCGCAGTTGTTGGTCGAGAAAATACCAGTATGCGGGCGTGTTGCGGTACTGGCGGGTGAAGGGGAAATCTGCCGCGCCGCTGACCATTTGCCCCTGCTCTTTGACCACCGCCGTGTAAAAGTTTTGAAAATCGAGCAGGACGAAGGGCGAGGTGAGCGCGAAGGTGATGAACGACGCCAGCGCCGCTGTCCACAGCAGGGGATGGAAGAACCAGCCGCCGCTCGACTTCTCATCCCGCGCGATGAAAA
>JALVZI010000219.1 GCA_027022125.1 Anaerolineae bacterium
ATACAGGGGAGATGGGGGAAATTCGCTACCGGCAGCCGGTACATCGTAATGTTTGTTTTGTCAAATTTTCGACTGCGTAACATCAGTTTGTAACTACTCAGCGTGCCCGTCGGAACACAGAGAACCGCAAAGGTTTCACAGAGTTCACAGAGATTTTTAATGGGGAAGTGGTATTTACCTCACGCAAAGTCGCCAGGTTGCAAAGATTTAAAGGTTTTCTTGTGCATTTTCAAGCACAAAAATCTTTATTTTTCTTGGTGTCTTTGCGTTGCCTGTGCCCTACGAGTATTGCGTGAGAATTTTAGGTTTTTCAGCAGAATCTAAAAACAACATTTAAAATCTGCGTCCATCTGTGTCATCTGTGTTCTATCTAACCGTGGCTAAATAGTTACCTTTGAACAACCGATTTTCACGAATTTTTTATTCGTTATTCGCTACTCGCTATTCGTGTTTAGGTTTGTTGTATTTGTGTTACTGTATGTAGATGCGGAGGAAAATTTATGGCGAAGATAGCAATCATCGGTGCCGGGTTTGCGGGGCATACCGCTGCGCTCTACCTCGGCGATAAACTTGGGGCTGACCATGAAATAACGGTTATCAACCGCTCGCCCCGATTCGGGTATGTTCCCAGTTGGGTTTGGGTGGCGGTCGGACATATGGATCCGGAAAAAACAATGTTCGACCTTGAACCGGTTTATGAGAAATTTGGCATAAAATTGGTGGTCGGCAGTGCGGAAGAAGTCCATCCCGACCCAGAAGACCAGTATGTGATGGTCAACCCGAAAGGTGGGGGTGTGCCGGTGCGGGTGGATTACGATTATCTCATCATCGCCACCGGCGCAAGATTAAATTTTGCCGGAACGCCCGGTTTAGGACCCGATACAGGCAACACATGGTCAATTTGCACCCGCGGTCATGCGGTGCAAGCCAGTCATCGCTATTTGGAACTGGTTGACCGGATGAAAGCCGGTGAAAAGAAAACAATTGTTGTGGGCACGGGGCATCCGGGGGCAACCTGTCAGGGTGCGGCATTTGAGTATGTCAGCAACATTCACAAAGATTTGGTGCGAAAAGGCATTCGAGACAGAGCGGAGATTATCTATCTCTCCAACGAGCCGCAACCCGGCGATTTCGGTGTGCGCGGGGTGCAGGTTTTCCGTGGCGGAAAAGTTTTCACCTCCGCACAGTTTATCGGCGGTATTTTCAAAGAGTTTGGTATTGTTGACCAAACCGGACGCGGCGTGAAAGAAGTTCAGCCGGGAAAAATTTTCTGGGAAGACCTGAATGGTGTCGAAGGTGAAACCGCTTTCGATTTTGCCATGCTCGTGCCGCAATTTTTGGGAACAAAATTTAAATACATCGGTAAAAACGGCGAAGATGTATCCGGAAAATTGATGAATGCCGGCGGGTTTGTGCTGGTGGATGCCATTTACGGGTTGGAATATGAAATTTTGGAACAGACCCCCGAAGCGTGGCCCTCGGTATACCAAAACCGGTATTACCGAAACATTTTTGCTGCGGGGATTGCATTTGCGCCGCCGGGACCCATTTCCCGCCCGCACATCACCCCGTCGGGGTTCAAAATTTCACCTGCGCCACCGCGAACCGGCATGATTTCCGGCGTGATAGGGCGTGTGGTGGCGCTCAATGTGGCAGATTTGGTCATTCGCGGGCGAATGACTCACCACGAGCGAATGACCGAGATGGTTGCCGCATGTATCGCTTCGATGGGCGATTCGCTGTGGGACGGCTCGGCGGCAACTATTGTGATGTACCCCGTTGTGCCCGATATGCGTCGCTACCCCAATGAAGGCGGGCGCGATATGATTACCACCCATATGGAAATGGGGCTTTCGGGCGCGTGGATGAAACGGATGCTGCACACCACCTTCATCCACAAACTGAAAGGGCGCATCGGCTGGCAATTTATTCCCGAATAGACGGGCAAAAGTAACGAAAGGAGAATCGAATGGCGGAAGAAGTTTATACCATCACCGAAAAAGACCGGAAACGGATGAACAATAAATTGTATCAACTGTGGCGATTCATCATTTTGAACCTGCGAATTTTGCGTGCTGTTGACCACAGCAAACGCGCGTAACTCAATTTGCAAAAAAAAGAAACCCGCTCAATGCGGGTTTTCTTTTTTGCCAAAATAGAACGGATGTGTTATACTGTTCGAGTGGAACATGCTTTCTGTTGAGGTTTCTGCTGTGAAAAAAACTCTCCCCGCCGGTTCGATGTTTTTAGACCGACGTGATTTGATGCACTCGATGTTGGCACTGTATGTCAGCCAACTGCGCGCCGACCGCCATCTGCGCGATGAACCGTTTACAGCGGGCTACCGCGAAGGGTATGCCGATGCACTGCTGGCGCTTGCTGCCGCCGTTGGGGTGGTGGAAGAATTTTCTTCTGCCGCTGCCACCGCCGCCAAAATTGCAGAACGCCAGCGGCGGGTTGTGTCGCCGGGGGGATAACGGTTATTTTTCCAGCGAAATGGGTGTTTCCACCGGCGGGGGTGTACCGCCGCCCGCAGAAATGATTTTCGTGCCGTCCGATGCCGCCATTTTTTCCAGTGCTTCCAACCGCTCGCGGCTGAAAACATCGTCTGTTTTCAGTTGCCCGGTGGCTTTGATGAGTTGGGTTGCCAGCGCAATATCATTTTGGGTGATGGTGTTTCTTCCTCTGGTAACAATATTTAACACACTTTGAATGAGGCTTTTGCGCGCTGCGTTTCGCTCGTGTTCAAATTTACGCATCGTCTCTTTGTCGGCGCGGAGACGGCGCGATTTGGCGACTTCATCCATCACGGCTTTCGGCAATTTAATGGAGCGAATATCCACGCCGATGATTTTTACGCCCATATTTGGTGCGCCTTTGTTGGTTTCTGTCACTGCAATTTCTTCTATTTTTTTGATGGCGCGACCGTTTGCCGACCCGTCATTTTCAAACAAATCATCCAAATCCATCGCCATAATTTGGTCTCGGATAGCATTTAACGCAGAACCGCGGCAGAACCCGTGCCATCCACCCGCTGTGCCGCCGAACACCGCCCGGCGCAGCGTTTCTTCTGTGACGGGATACAGGTTCATATTATCGGTGATGATTTTGCCGCCGGGAGTTTCGCCGGCAGGCAAAATTTGGTAGACGACCGCCGCTTCCACTTTAACGGTGATTTTATCGGCAGTCACGGCTTCGATGGTTTCCATGTAGAACTGTTTGCGCAGGTCAATAATTTCTCGGATAACTTCAAACCTTTTGGTCAGAACCACTCCCGCGCCGCTGATGCGGCTGATGGTACCGCCGCGCTCAAATACCACAGCATTCCCCGGTTGGATGATTACCTTCCCCGGTCCACCGAGTTTTTTCAGCACGCCTTTCTTTTTGGTGACCGTTACTTTTCCGTCTGCCACTACCATCCAGTCGTACTGTGTGTTCAGCATCAGCGATAGTATAGATTTAAAAGCCTGTTTATCTGTTAACCCTTCGGCATCTTTTAATGCCAAAACATATGCGCCGCTGATGTACACTGTCAGCAGGAAAAGGAAAATGGTAACCACCAGCGATATGCTTGCTCCCACCAGCAGCGACCATCCCTGAAAAATCAACCGGTCGATGAGTGTGGTGCTTTGGTCGCCGACGGTCAACTGAATGAGTTCGTATCGGGCAATTGCCCATGCCACGGCGATGAAAACTCCCACAAAAACCATCCGCGCTTTTCCGACGGGGTCATCTTCTCGGTTTAAAATGCGGAGCAATACGCCCAACAGCAACAACCCCGCGCCGATTTCTAGCATGGCGGGATACGGCAGAATAACGATGATAATGCCGAGCAAAAAACAGAAGTTGGAAAACCGTTTAAACATTTTGAGCATATTTCAACTCCCCGTGACATAAAATTGCGCACTATAATCATTATACAGGATAATGCCCATAAATGACAAGCCCCAATCGTGAATTTTACATAACTGATATTGTGTGGTTGAGAGTTTGGTTTCCCCCGACAAGCCGAAATACAATAGCGGGGGTAGGGGCGGCTCGCGAGCCGCCCCTACGTTTTTGATTTTGTCTCACGCCGTGTAACACCGATAACATAAAAAACCCGCGAGAGATTCTCTCGCGGGTTGGGGGTGGGGGAAAATCGGTTTTATGCGCCGTACTTGCCGAGTCGCAGGGCGTGCGCCAGCGCCAACGGCATAATGTCGGTGTGGTGGATGTACCCCAAACTGCCGTGCAGACACGCCGTTTCGCCGAACTCGGTGGCGGTTTCGCGGCGAACGGTGTTTGCCGCCAGCAGCACGGGCACGGGATGCCAACTGTGCCGTTTGACCGCCGCCGGGGTGGAATGGTCGCCGGTGATGACCAGCACATCGGGGTTCAGTGCCAGCAGGTCGGGCAGAGCGGCATCTACCGCTTCGATGACCCCTTTTCGCGCGTCGAAATTGCCATCCTCGCCGTAACTGTCGGTTTTTTTGATGTGCACGAAAAAGAAATCGTATTCATCCCAATGTTTTTTCACCACGGCGAATTCCTCTGCGGGCGATTCGGCATCGTGTTCGATGACATCCATGCCCACCAGTCGCGACACGCCTTTGTACATGGGATAGACTGCCACCGCCGCCGATTTGATTTTGTACACATCGGGGAATTTGGGCAGACCGGGGTCCATCGCCACGCCGCGCAGGGTAAAGGCATTGGCGGGTGGATGGTCGGCGAGGATTTTTTCGCCTTCTGCCACAAATTGCCGCAAAATTTCGGCGGTTTTTTCTGCCGCCGGGGTGCGCGGGGTAACAGGCAGAATGGGCACGCCGGTCAGTTGCGGGTCGGTGTCTTCAATATCGCCGCTCAAGCCTTCGCCGCGCAGTACCACTGCGAACCGGTATTCTTTCACCGGTTCGACAAAAATTTCCACGCCGGGAATTTTTATCTGGCGCAGCAGTTCCACCCGTTTGGTGGCTTCATCGGTGGGGATGCGCCCCGCGCGGCGGTCGGTGATATTGCCGTTTTCATCCACCGTGCAGAAATTGCAGCGAATGGCGACATCGGTTGGTTGCAGATGAAAACCAATGCCCAACGCTTCCAGCACGCCCCGCCCGATGAGATTTTCCAGCGGGTCATATCCAAACAGCGCCAGATGCCCGGGTCCACTGCCGGGACTGAATCCCTGCGCCACCACCGTGCTCAACCCCAGCGATGCGCGGGCAGTCAGCGCGTCCATATTTGGGGTGTGTGCGGCTTCCAGCGCGGTTTTTCCGCCGGGAGTCATCGGCAAGCCGCCCAGTCCGTCCATTACCAGCAGCACAATTTTTGTGCCGTTATCCACTGCCATATCGTGAATCAGTTTTAATTTATCCATCGTTCACCTCTGTGATTAAAAATGGGAGGTATAGTTTATTTCGGTTGACAATCAATGCCAATATGGAGCAAGGAGCAGGAAGTAGGGGGTGTGTATTCAGCGTGTGTCTGACCGGATTTTCACCCTCCCCCTGCCCCCTCCCTCAAAGGGAGGGGGTGTATACCTTTGCCGATTCCACCCTTCGATACGCCCTACGGGTTACTCAGTGTGCAATGACATGTAGAGACGCCCAATTTGGGCGTCTCTACAAAAATGCCGCCGCAGCGAAATAAAACACAGAAAAATCTGCGCTCATCTGTGTCATCTGCGTTATCTGTGTTCTATTGCATCTGTGGCTGAATAGATACAATTACAGCAGTGTTTTCTCGGTATCTTGGTCGAACAGATGGATGCTGTCCAAATTGAAGACGACTTCCACTTCATCGCCAAGGTTGTAACGGGCGCGCGGGTCAATTCGCCCGATGAAATTCTGGTCTTCGCCGGTGACGAAATAGACGTAAATTTCGCTCCCCATCAACTCGGTCAGTTCCACCCGGGCTTTAACGCGCGCGCCGGTAACGCCGACGGGGACGAATTCGGGGTTGTGCACGTCTTCCGGTCGCACACCGAGCACCACTTTTTTGCCCAGATGGTCTTTCACTTTGGCGACCAGCGTGTCGTGCAGTCGCAGGCGGAAGGCGCCGGTATCGACATACATTTCGTTGGCGTCGCCGGTGAGTGTGCCGTTGAAAAAGTTCATCGACGGCGAACCGATGAAGCCTGCCACAAACAAGTTGGTGGGATGGTCGTACAGGTTTTGCGGGGTGTCAACCTGTTGCAGCACACCGTCTTTCATCACGGCGATGCGGTCTGCCATAGTCATCGCTTCCACTTGGTCGTGGGTCACGTAAATGAAGGTGGTTGCCAGTTTTTTGTGCAGTTTGGTGATTTCGGCGCGGGTTTGCACGCGCAATTTCGCGTCGAGGTTGGAGAGCGGCTCGTCGAGCAGGAACACGGACGGCTCGCGCACCAGCGCGCGTCCCAGCGCCACACGCTGTCGCTGCCCGCCGGAAAGCGCTTTCGGCTTGCGGTCGAGATACGCTTCGATGCCCAGAATTTTTGCGGCTTCGTGCACGCGGCGTTTAATTTCGTCTTTCGGGGTTTTGCGCAGTTTCAGCCCGAATGCCATATTATCGTATACCGACATGTGCGGGTACAGCGCGTAACTTTGGAACACCATCGCAATATCGCGGTCTTTGGGCGGCACATCGTTTACCACCCGGTCGCCAATGCGAATTTGCCCTTCGGTAATTTCTTCCAGTCCCGCTAAACAGCGCAGCGCGGTTGATTTACCACAGCCGGACGGTCCCACCAGCACCAGAAATTCTTTATCGTGAATTTCCAGATTCAGGTCTTTCAGGGCGGTCACATCGCCGTATTTTTTGGTTACATGGTCATAGGTTACGCTAGCCATAAAATGCTCCTTTTTGTGTGAAATGGTTTATACCCAAAATTCTAAATTGCTCGATTGTCGAACCACCAGCCACGGTTCAATTTCCGCGGGCGGCGGACTGTCTTCAATAGCGCCGATGGCTGCCAGCAACAGACGGCAGGCGTGCTGCCCCAGCGTGTCGGTGGGGCGATGGACGGTGGTCAGTGGCGGCTGACTGTATTCCGCCAGCAGAATATCGCCGAACCCCACCACGGCAATATCGTCGCCGATTTCAAATCCCTGGTCTTGCGCCGCTTTCATTGCCCCCAGCGCGACCAAATCGTGACACGCCACAATTGCATCGGGGGGAGATTCTGCCAGCAAGTGTTGCGCGGCGCGGTAGCCTTCTTTCTGCGACATTTCCGTCAAATCGGAGACGATGCCGCCGGACAGTTCCGGCTGGGCGGCGATGGCGTTTCCGAATGCCCGCACGGCGGTTTGGTGAAACAGCAGGTCGGTGGGGGGGGCGATGAAGGCAATCTGGCGGCGATTTTCTTCCACCAGATGAACGACGGCTTGCAGAATACCGGTTTCCGCGTTGACCCACACAGCAGGATGCGGCGGCACGGGTTGATGCGCGGCAACCACAAATGGGAGATGCCGGGTTGTTAAAAATTCGATGCGCCAATCGTTGCGGCGGGGCTGGGCGATGATAAGCCCGTCAACGCGGCGTTCGGCGGCGAGCCGCCGGTATGCTTCCCGTTCATCGCTGCCCGGGGTGCGCGCCGAAACAAGCAAATCGAAATTGTGGCGCGCCGCTTCGTTGGCGATGCCGGTCAACAGTTCGGTGAAAAACGGGTCTGCCCGCCGCGCCGATTGCACCGGCAGAATCAAACCGATGGCATCGGTGCGTTTTTTTTGCAGGCGGCGGGCGGTGATGTTGGGGGTATAGCCCATTTCGGCGGCGGTTTGGGCAATGAGCGCCCGCATTTCCGGCGAAATGTCTGCGTGCCCCCGCAGTGCCTTCGACACGGTGGCGACAGATTTGCCCACAGCACGGGCGATGTCTTTCAGCGTGACCTCTGTCGGCGGCACGGCAACTCCCATCACCGAACTTAAACGTTTAAACTTCGCCCGAAAGTATAAACTTAAACGTTTAAATTGTCAAGTGCGAATAGTGAGTTACGAATAGCGAGTTACGAATAGTGAATAGCGAATGAATACTACCCTGCAACTTTGCTACCCTGCCACCCTGAAACGTGATGCGTGAAACGTGATGCGTGATGCGTGATGCGTGAAACGTGAAACTTGCCACCTTGCAACCCTGCTACCCTGCTACCTTGCAACACTGAAACGTGATGCGTGATGCGTGAAACGTGATGCGTGAAACGTGAGACTTGCTACCTTGCAACCCTGCCACCCTGCAACCTTGCTACCCTGCAACCTTGAACCAGAAACCAGAAACTCGAAACCAGAAACCTTGAACTTTGAACCTTGAACCACCTTGCCCCAAAAGTAATAACTTTTTTTGACCGCTCGGAATCCCTTTGTTATAATTTTTCTGAAATTCACATCGGTCTCATCAAAATTGGAGGCAAATTTTGAGCAGTGTACTTGTTTTAAATGCCTCTTACGAACCTTTGAGTGTCGTTTCTGTCCAGCGTGCCATCGTACTCTTGCTCAAAGAGAAGGCAGAGGTGGTAGAAGCGGCGCAGGCAGTATTGCGGTCAGAGCGATTGTCGTTGCCCGTGCCGTTGGTCATTCGATTGGTATATTATGTGCGCATCCCGCACCGAATCTCGCTGCCTGTTTCGCGGCGGGGAATTTTGGTGCGCGACCGGTACACCTGTCAGTATTGCGGCAAACAGCCCGGCAAACAGGCACTCACCATCGACCATGTGATGCCGCGCTCGCGCGGCGGGAAAACCACATGGGATAATGTGGTGGCGGCGTGCAAACACTGCAACGGCAAAAAAGGGAATCGCACGCCGGAAGAAGCCGGTATGAAACTACTGACCAAACCCGCCAAACCGCGCTATTTCGCGCTGGCATATATGACCAGTATGGAAGCGCGGAATGCATGGGAAAAATACATGTGGTAGCGCAGAACAGCCATAAAGTATCACCAGCCCTGTTTCCACCGGTGGAAACAGGGCTTTTTGTTTGACGAATCTCTGCCGGTGTGATATACTGATAGTGTGACAATAACACTATTCCAGTGGGTGAAAAATGACCAATCCAAAACCATACAATCCCAACGATTATGACCGACCGTCGGTGACGGTGGATGTGGTGCTGTTCACCATTTTGGACGGCACGCTGCAAGTGTTGCTCATCAAACGCAAACTCGACCCCTTCGCCGGGCAGTGGGCGTTTCCGGGCGGATTCGTCCGCATCACCGAAAGTCTGGATGATGCCGCCTACCGTGAGTTGCAGGAAGAAACCGGGGTTGCCCGCGAAGCGGTCTATTTGGAGCAGTTGTACACTTTTGGCGACCCCGACCGCGACCCGCGCATGCGAATCATCACCGTGGCGTATTTCGCGCTGGTCGGCGCAGACAAAATTCCGCAATTGCGCAGTGGCGATGATGCCGCCGATGCCCGCTGGTTTTCGGCGTACAACCCGCCGCCGCTGGCATTCGACCACAGCGAAATTCTGGCATATGCCATCACCCGCCTGCGTTACAAATTGGAATACAGCGCGGTCGGATTCCAACTGCTGCCGGAAACCTTCACCCTGCGAGAATTGCAGCAGGCTTACGAAATCGTGCTCGATGAGAAATTGGATAAACGCAATTTCCGCAACAAATTGCGCAAAGCGGATGTGGTGGAACCCACGCCGCATTTCCGCGACAGTGGCGGCAGACCCGCCCGACTGTATCGCTTTAAAGCCGATGCCGTGGCAGAGGTGAAAACCCGCCGTCTGTTTCCGTAAAATCCGAGTGACGGATGACAGGATATTTTTTTGGGCACGGTTCATTTGGCTGACAATCATCTTGACGAATAACCGGCTGTTGCCAATGTGAAGCAAGGAGCAAGAAGCAAGAAGCAGGGAGCAAGGGATC
Organism: Anaerolineae bacterium; assembly: GCA_027022125.1. Classification (GTDB taxonomy): domain Bacteria; phylum Chloroflexota; class Anaerolineae; order 4572-78; family 4572-78; genus JANTHQ01. The sequence continues at coordinate 9,832 of JALVZI010000219.1, forward strand.
CAAAGTAATGAGCGAATTTGCAAATAAGCGAATAGGCGGATCTCTAATTACCAATCTCCAATCAACCGTACAGATTATCCGTTCCTTTTCCAATTTGTTGTCGTGTTTGTCCGGCAGCGCAAATATTTATCTGCCGCGCACATTGCCGGTTGACGAAATCATTACGTTTCACGCATCACGAAAATTGTTGGCAAAAGCGTAAAATTTTTCAAGGTGATTTTGGGGTCAATGAACCATGCCTTTTTTTGGATTGAGTTCGTGTGAAAAGTACAATTTGAGGGGCAGATATGAATTTGGAAACGTTTATCACCAATAGCAAACCATTTTTGCGATGGACGCTCAATTGGAAAGAATCGCTGCCCGCCGTTTCGATGGCGGATGTAGCGGGCGAGCATCCCGAACGGGTGGCGGTGCTGTCGGTGGATATGGTGAACGGCTTTTGCTGCGAAGGTCCGCTTGCCAGCCCGCGAGTCGCCGCGCTGGTTGACCCGATTGTCGCGCTGTTCAAAAAAGCGCACGCGGCGGGGGTGCGGCATTTCATTTTAACGCAGGATAGCCATCCCGCCGATGCGGTGGAGTTCGCCAGTTACCCGCCACACTGCGTTCGCGGCACATCCGAAAGCGAAACCGTCGCCGCATTCACCGAGTTGCCGTTTTTCGATGAGTTCATCATTATGCCGAAAAACTCGCTCAGTTCAGCCATCGGCACCGACCTCGACCCGTGGCTTGATGCCCACCCCGAAGTGGATACTTTCATCGCGGTGGGCGATTGCACCGATTTGTGTACCTACCAACTGGCGATGCACCTGAAACTCCGCGCCAACGCCGCCAACCGTCCGGCGCGGGTGCTGCTGCCGGTGGATTGTGTGGATACATACGATTTGCCCGTCGAAACGGCGGAGAAAATCGGCGCGATACCGCACGATGGCAACCTGCTGCACCTGATTTTTCTGTACAACATGATGCTCAACGGCGTGGAAGTGGTGGCGGGTATCAGATAATCTCGGTTCGGAGTTTTGTCATTCCGAAAATTTCCGCAGGAAATTATCCGGAATCCACCGGCGCAGACTTTTGCCCCCTCCCCCTAACCCCCTCCCCCAATT
>JALVZI010000220.1:0-1683 GCA_027022125.1 Anaerolineae bacterium
ACCCTTGTGGTCGCCCCTACGGATTTGAGCGCGGAAAGAAATTTCCGTGTGTTGACCGGTTATTGATATTCGGCGAGAATTTAATTTCTTCCTGCAAACCAAAATACAGAAAGATGTGTAGGGGCGGCTCGCGAGCCGCCCCTACGGATTTTGATTTCTTTTGTAACTACTCACCGGGCAATGCTATCATGACGCCCAATTTGGGTGTCTCTACGAAAATGCCGCCGGAGTTAGATAAAACACAGAAAAATCCGTGACCATCCGTACAATTTGTGTTAATCCGTGTTCCATTTAATCTACGGCTAAATAGCACTCTGTGCTACAGATTCCCCATCCAGCCAGCGGCGAAGTTGGTTGAGCGAATGCGCCGTGAGCCACGAAACCGCCGTTTCGCCGGTGTATGCGTGCTGGAACGTGCGCACGCGGGTAGCATTGCCGTGTGCCACTGCCACCACTGCCATCGTGGCATCGCTGTTCGGCACGGGGAACGACAAAATGCTCATCCCCACCGTGTTTTCGCCGCTGATGCGTTGCGCCACCGATAGCGCCTGCGTTTTGGGGGTGTCGCCGGTGGCGCCCAGTTCCGCAATGGCGGTTTCGGTATCGGCGAATGGTTTTTGCTCGGCGATGATATTCGCATAACCACCCATTGCCAATTCTTGCGCCGACGTGCCGTGCAGCGCGGTGTCTACCATTGCCAGCCGCAAATTTTGGCGCTGCATTTGCTCGCCGATGACCCCCGCCAGCGTTTTTCCATCCACCCCGAAAACCAAATTGCCCAACCGCCGCCGAATTTCCGCTTCCACCGGCGCGATGAGCGCATCCGCTTCCGCTTCGGTGGCGGCTTTGGCGGTGATGCGCACATCCACCACCCCGATGTGTGCCGCCAGCCCGACGGTGGGATTGTGCAGCCGCATCAGGTCGTCAATTTCGCGGTCGATATTGCTTTCGCCGATGCCGCAGGTGTGCAGAATGCGCGCTTTGATGAGTTGCTGTGCGCCTGCTTTCTTTTTCAGGTACGGGATGACCGCATGTTCCATCAGATATTCCAACTCGCGGGGCACGCCGGGCAGGCAGATGATGCTGCCGTGGTCGGTTTCCACAATGAAAGATGGCGCTGTGCCCACCGGATTCTCGATGGGAATTGCGCCTTCGGGGAGCCACGCCTGCCGTTTGTTATTTTCGCCCATTTTGCGCCCGAATTTGGCGAATCGCGCCGCGATTTGCGCTTCCAGTTCCGGGCTGTAAACTAGTTTGCGGTCGGTGGCTTTGGCAGCGCCCTGCCGTGTCACATCGTCCACCGTCGGTCCCAACCCCCCCGAAACGATGACAAAATCCACGCGGGTCAGCGCGTGCCGCAACACTTCCGCGATGCGGTCTTCATTATCGCCAACGGTGGATTTGTAATGCAAATTCAGCCCGATTTCGCGCAGCATACGGGCAATTTTTACCGAGTTGGTATCCACTATTTCCCCCAACAGCAACTCGGTTCCGGTTAAAACAATTTCTGCTCTCATGTAGATTCTCCAATGATGTAGTATAAAACTACATTTTACGAGTTTCTGCGGGATGGGGCAAGAATGGGGTTTCTGGTTCAAAGTTCAAGGTTTCAGGGTTTCTGGTTTCAAGCTGATTGACTGACAAATCTTTTTTGATACCGATTTTGCGGATTTTCTTCGATTA
>JALVZI010000220.1:1693-3407 GCA_027022125.1 Anaerolineae bacterium
GTTATGGACAATTTCGGTTTGATAGAAAATCTGCCACGAATTTTCACAAATTTCACGGACTTTAAATGTCATTCCGGAATTTCCCGCAGGGAAATATCCGGAATCCACAGCAAAAAACAGTGGATTCCCGCTTTCGCGGGAATGACATGCGTTTCCTTTTTCGACCATACACCACAGGATAACACGGTTTTCGAGTTTTGTCAGTCAATCAGGGTTTCAAGTTCAAAGTTTCAGGGTTACAGTCGGTTATCAGTTGTCAGTTCAAAGTTTCACGCATCACGCATCACGCATCACGCATCACGCATCACGTTTCACGCATCACGCAATACGAATCTCCAATCCCCAATCTCCAATCCCTTTCGCATTATGTCACCTTCGGTTCAATTGACAATAAATTATGATTATGTTATATTCATTACAGGAAAATAATATGTCAAGTTTGATGCAAGTTGAAGAATTGAATATTCTCACGCGGGCAAAATATCCGCTATTATACATCGTTTCATGGGAAGAACGCCGTATTGAGGATATTTTGCGGCAGGTGGCGGCAAACCGGCGCAAGCAGTTATACCTGTGGACACTGACCAACGGCATCGTCCATGTGGATGCGCCGCATACCGCTATTGACCCCGGCACGCGCAATCCGCTCAACGCGCTCGATGCCATCAGCCAATCGCAGGAAGCGGCGATTTTTGTGCTGAAAGATTTTCACACGCTGCTCACCCCGCAGGCGGGACCCGAATACATTGTGACGGTGCGCAAATTGCGCGATGTCATCAACCAGTTGAAAGAAAGCCGCAAAACGGTAGTCATTCTCGCGCCGGTGGTGGAATATCCGCCGGAATTGGAAAAAGACATCACCGTACTGGATTACAGTTTGCCCACGCTGGATGAACTGGCGCAGTCGCTGGAACGGGTTATCCGCTCGGCGCGGGAAATTTCGGGGATGCGGCTCGACCTGTCGCAGCAAGACCGCGAAGCCATTTTGAACGCCGCGCGCGGGCTAACCTGCACCGAAGCGGAAAATGTGTTTGCCAAAAGTCTGGTGATGCACCACGCGCTCGATGTGGATGTCATCATTTCCGAAAAAGAGCAACTCATTCGCCGCGCACGGGCGCTGGAGTATTTTCAGTCTGTGGAAGATTTTTCAAACGTGGGCGGCATGAAACTGCTGAAAAACTGGCTGCGCAAACGAAGCCGCGCTTTTTCCGAAAAAGCGCGCCGGTTCGGCTTGCCCGAACCGAAAGGATTGCTGCTGCTGGGGGTGCAGGGTGCGGGCAAAAGTTTGTTGGCGAAAGCGGTTGCCAGCCAGTGGCATTTGCCGCTGCTGCGGCTCGATTTGGGGCGCGTGTTCAGCGAGTTGGTCGGCTCATCGGAAAGCAACATTCGCGGCGCGCTGCGGCTGGCGGAAAGTGTGGCGCCGTGTGTGCTGTGGATTGACGAGATTGAAAAAGGGTTGGGCGGCGTTGCCAGTTCGCACCAGTCGGATGCGGGCACAACCGCGCGAATTTTCGCCAGCATTTTAACATGGATGCAGGAAAAACAATCGCCGGTGTTTGTGATTGCCACCGCGAATGACGTGAGCAAATTGCCGCCGGAAATGCTGCGCAAAGGGCGATTCGATGAAATCTTTTTTGTCGATTTGCCGCAGGTGCAGGAACGCCGCGAGATTTTCGCCATCCATTTGGCGGGGCGCGGGCGCGACCCGCCAAAT
>JALVZI010000221.1 GCA_027022125.1 Anaerolineae bacterium
GTGGGGAAGGGGTCTTCATCCAGAATTTTGGCGTAGGCATACGCCACCAGCACCCGCGCCGAAGCGATGGTCGGGGCGGCGATGAGCGCGCCCAAAATGCCCGCCACCGTCGCGCCGACGATAACGCCTGCCATTACAAACAGTGGGTGCAATTCCACGGCTTCTCCCAAAATTTTGGGAACAACCAAATTGTTTTCCGTCTGCTGGATGAGCATATATGCGCCCATCACAATCAGCATAAAAGTGAAATTGCCGGTGGGCAGCACGGTTGACCCCTGCACCAGCGCCACCAGCAGTGCGGGGATGGCTGCCAGCACGGGACCGATGTTCGGCAGAATTTCCATAGCGCCGGCGATGACCGCCAGTGCGAATGCGCCGGGCAACCCGATGATGATGCCGACCACCCATGTCATCACGCCGATGACCACTGCCAAAATGAATTGCCCGCGAAAATACGCGCTCCAAATGGCTTTTATGCGGCGATGCAATTCGCGCATATCGGAACGGTATGCCGCCGGCACCAGCGAAATGAACCCCTGCACAAACTTTCCGCCGTCAACGGTGAGATAAACGGAAAACACAAATGTGAGCATAAATGCCAAAAAAGAAGAAGCAATTCTGCCCAGCACATTCGAGGCGACACCCCATGTAAATTGCAGGGTGGTGGGAATAGAGGCGATGACGGTGTCGAGCGAGGGGATGAATTGGGTGGGTGAAATGTTATTCAACGCTTCCAGCGCGGGGTCAATGGAACCGGAAAGGTCGTAACTGATGTCCCAGATGCGGATGGTGCGCCACGATTCGAGTGTGGTGCGCGCCCATACCAGCAATTGTTGCAGCAGGGCAACCCAATCGATGTTAATATCGCCGAAAGCGTTGAGCACCGCCGGAATGAGAATCAGCGGGAAAAGGGTGAGAAAAAGCGCCATCAGCAGGTAAGCGATGATGACCGCCAGCGCTTTGGGCAGATACAGTTTTTGGTTCAAAAAATTGACGATGGGCGCCAGCAAAAAGGCAATCAGCGCGGCGATGATTAAAAATGGCAGCACCGACCGGCTTAAAATCAAAACGTAAATGAAAAACAAGCCCAGTCCAACGGCGACGATTCGTTTGGTGGGGGCATCCCATTGTGTGTTCATCGGTGAGTTTATCTTGGCGGGTACTTTCGTTTTTTGTACGGGCGGTTTTTGTTTTTGGTCGGCAGTGTGCCGCGATAACTCGGCGCGGTGATTTCGATGGCAGTGCAGCGTCCCACATCCAGCAGGCGAGATTTGAGGCGCGGTGCGAGTTGCCCGGTATCTGCCATGGTGATGACGGTGGGCAATCGCCCGTTATAGCGATAGTTGAACAGTTGGTACAGTTTTTCCTCTGCCCAGGGGGTGGCGCTGTGCGTGCCCAAATCATCGAGCACCAGCAGCGGCGCATTGCGCACCTCTTCGAACCGTTTGTCATACGGCGTGGTTGACTGCGGTCCGAAAGCGGCGCGCAGATGGTCGAGCAGGTCGGGAACCACCACAAAGAGCGCGTTTTGGTTCTGTTCGGCGAAATGGTTGGCGATTGCCGCCGCCAGATGGGTTTTGCCGCAGCCGTATGTGCCGGTGAACAGAATCCAGTCTTCGGGGTGGGCGGCGTAATTTTTGGCGATGGTGTATGCCTGCCGCAGATTTTCGGCTTGGGCGCGGGGCAGTTCGTGCGTGCGCAGGTCGAATGTCTCGAAAGTTTTGTCGCTGTGCTGCGACAGGGTGGACAATTCCGACATAAATTCCATGCCGCTGCCGCGAAAATCGGGCGCGGTGATATGGACGATGCGCGCCAAATCGAGGTCAACCATGCGCGAGCGGATGCGCGGGTCAATTTCTTCCAATTTGTGGTTGGTGGTGATAACGGTTGCCAGCCGCGCATTATAGCGATGGTTGAACAGTTGGAACAGTTTTTCTTGCGCCCACGGGGTGGCAGATTGCGTGCCGAGGTCATCCAAAATGAGCAGCGGCGCATTCCGAATCTGCTCGAAGCGTTCATCGTATGTGGTGGTGCTCTGCGGGCTGAAAGCGGCGCGCAGGTGGTCGAGCAGGTCGGGAACCACCACAAACAGGGCGGGTTTTTCCTGCTGCAAACGATAGTTGGCAATTGCCACCGCCAGATGGGTTTTGCCGCAGCCATACCCGCCGATGAACGTTATCCAGCCTTTCGGGTCTTCAGCAAATTGAAGGGCTTGCTGGTATGCCATTTTCAGCGTTTGGCTGCGAATCGGGTCAAGCCCGAACCCTTCGGGGCGAAAGGAATCAAAAGTGAGATGTCCCATTTTGTCGAGATTGCTGATTTGCCGCAGGTGCGCCAGTTTTTCTTCCTGCACGGTTTCCACCCGGCATTCGCAGGGAACGATTTTGCCGAAATCGGGGTGTCCCACCGGCAAATCCAGCCGCAAAAAACCGGTGCCGCCGCAAATGGGGCAGGTGTCATTACCGTTTTTGCCGACGGGGTCAGCGGATGAAGAGTTCGCGTTCTTCATCTGTGTACCAACGTTTTGGCGTATCTTTTTCAGTCGTTCGCTGATGCTTTCCATACGTTTTTCCTTCAGTTGCCATTCCTTCCAAAATGGCACGGATGTAACTCCATTTGCGGACGTTATTTTCCACCGCGATTTTAAAGGCTTCCTCAATCCAACCGGGGGGATAGGTCATCTCTGCGTCTTTCAATTCGTCTGCCAAAATGGGCGATAGCAACCCGATATTGGCTTCATACAATTCAAAAATGTTGGGACGGCGGGCATACGCCGGAGAGGCAATATCCGCGCCGCTGACATCCACCACGCCCAGTTCGCCCGCTTTCATTTTTTCCAGTGTGATGCGCCCGCCTTCGCTGTTGAGAAAATACCAGTCGTGGGCGGCGTCATTTTCTGCACTGCGAGCGTGCAGCAGGGTTTTTCGGGCGACGGCACGTTCCAACCCTTCGGTCAGCGCCTCAAACGGGTCAGCGGCAATTGTCGCCAAACCGGTGATGAGCGTTTCATGCGTGAGCAGTTCTTCGCGGCTAACGGCGTTTTTCTTTTCATACTGACGCAGCCACAAAAAATGCAGTGTCACCTTTAACTCTGCCAAATTGTCAATTTGCGGCAGCAGTTTGGTGAAAAATAAATTGGGTACGGCGGTGAATTTCAATTCGCCGTCGGGAAAACCGGTGAAATCATTTGTCATTTGTCACTCGTCATTTGTCATTCGTCACTTGCTGATTGCTGATGACTGACGGCTGATTGCAACTTTGGATTTTGGACTTGAAACCAGAAACCTGATTGACTGACAAAACTCGAAGACCGTGTTATCCTGTGGTATACGGTCGAAAAAGGAAACGTATGTCATTCCCGCGAAAGCGGGAATCCACTGTTTTTTTGCTGTGGATTCCGGATATT
>JALVZI010000222.1 GCA_027022125.1 Anaerolineae bacterium
AAACCCAAAATGAGCAGCAGATTGCCCAGCACCGACCCAGTGATGGACGCTTTTACCAGCGACATCAGCCCTTCGCGCAGTTCGGGGTTCGCCGCACCTTTTTGAATCGCCACCACAGTGATGATGAGTTCGGCGGCGTTGCCCAATGTGGCGTTCAACAGCCCGCCGATTTTTGGTCCCGTGTAAATTGCCAACTCTTCGGTGGCTTTGCCCATAAATCCCGCCAGCGGAACCACACCGAGCGCGGCGGCAAAAAAGACCACCACCGGCGACCAGTGCAACAATTCGGCAACAATTGCCAGTGCCACAAAACCCAATAAACCATAATTGATGTATTTCATCGGTATTCTCCAAGAAATATGAAGCAAGAAGCAAGAAGTAAAGGATATTTTCAATGATACACTGTACGTTACAAATTGCCGATTGACTCACACATCACGTTTCACTCATCACAAAGGTGTAAAAGTGATTTGGTGCTGATTGACTGACAAAACTCAAAAAACCTATAAATGCGATATACCCCGAGATATATAATCGAAAAAGAAGCGCATGACATTTAAAATTTGTAAATATTTGTGGTGGATTTTTTATCAAACCGAGATTTGCCATAACATAATCGAAGATAATCCGCAAAACCGGTGTCAGAAAAAAATTTGTCAGTCAATCAGGATTTGGTGTTCAACATCTCCGAGATAATCTCAACCGGCGACAAAACGGTTCGGGGGAACATTGGGCGGCAGCATCACCGTCAGCGATTGCGGCACAATTTCCACCGTGAGGGGGGTGTGTCCCACCGCTTCCGCATCCAAATGGACGGGCATCGGTTCTTTTGATTCGAGATGAATGTGTTTCACCCGAAACAGAAACGTGTCGGGGTCATCCACCAGCCGCCCCACCGTGGCGTTGAAAATATGCCGCAGCGACGACCGCCAGCCGTATCCCTCCATCACCACCACATCCAGCCAGCCGTCATCCAGTTTGGCATCGGGTGACAATCGCCAAAAACGACCATACAACTGCGCATTATTCACCGTCGCCATAATAACCCGCCGCGAAATGGTGCGCCGGCGGTCAAGCGAAATGCGCATCTGCGTGCCGCGAAAATCGCGCAAAACGAAAAACGTGGTTATCACCCAGCCGAACATGCCCAAAAAACGCCACACCCGATGCGTATTTTTATCGCTTTCCACCGCGTTACTCACCGCCGCATCGAGACCCGCGCCCGCCCACGACAGAAAATATCGCCGCCGACCGCCACCCCACACCGCACTGCCGACATCCACCCGGCGCGGTCGGCTGACCAGCAGCGTTTCCGCCGCGCGCACCAGCGTTTGGTGCGGCAGAGGTCCCGGCAGTGGGATGCGCATATCGGCGGCAAAAACATTCGCCGTGCCCGCGGGGATGATGCCCAGCGCGGTGGATGTGCCCACCAACCCGTTAACCACTTCGTTCACCGTGCCGTCGCCGCCCACCGCGATGGCAATATCATCGCCACGCGCTACCGACTGCTGCGCCAAAATGGTGGCGTGTCCGGGGTAACCGGTGTTCGCCCAGTGGATGCGCCAACCGTGCCGCTCGAGATATTTTCCCGCCTGCCGTATATCATATTGCAGTGATTTCGCCCCCGCATTGGGGTTAAAGATGATTGATGCTTGCAGTGTGATTCTCCATTTTTTGAATTGCCATATCACCATGTTACACTTTTTTGGCAAATTGCACCAAATGGAGAAAGCATGGGCAGAAATCGGATTCCACCCGGTCATCGCGCGGTTTTTGATGCGCCGCCCGTTCATTTTCGGTGTGGAATGGGGCTATACCATCGTGGCGAACCACCGTGCTTTTTTCGCAAAAATCCTCTTTCGGCGGTAATAGCGCCTTCATTTAATGTGATTTTAATTCCGGCTTTATGCGGATTTTATTCCCCCCGCCTAAACTGCTATTATTGAACGAATAATCGGAGAGAGAATATGAGCCCACTTGAGCCAGACAACTATTCCGCGATAACCGCCACGCCACAAACCACCATTGGCGTCATTCGCGCGAATATTCCATCGCTGAAAACGTTGATGGTTCTTTTTAAATTGCGAATTGTGGTGCTGTTGCTGGTCGCGGCGATGGGCGGTGCATTTTTAGCCGCCAACGGGATGCCCGGCGTCGGGGCACTGTCGCTGCTGCTGGTGACGGGCGGTTTTGCCGCCGCGGGGTCATCGGCGCTGAACCAGTATTTCGAGCGCAAATCGGACGGGCTGATGAAACGCACCCGCAAGCGCCCGCTGGTTGACGGCACAATCGAGCGCCCGGGCTGGGTTCCGTATGTTGCCGCGGCGATGATTCTGCTGCCGTCGCTGGCGGTATTGCCATTCAATCCCGCGCTGACCTTCTTTCTGCTGCTCGGCGCGGCGATTTACGTTTTTCTGTACACCCTTTATCTCAAACCGCGCACCCTGCTGAACATCGTCATCGGTGGGGCGGCAGGCAGTGCGGCGGTACTCAGCGGCAGCGCGGCAGTCGGCAACTGGGCTGACCCCGGCGCGATGGTGCTGGCGTTTCTGCTATTTTTGTGGACACCGACCCACTTCTGGAGTCTGGCGATTGCCTACAAAGATGATTATGCCCGCAGCAACACGCCGATGCTGCCGGTACAAACATCGGCGCGAGCGGCGGCATGGTGGGTGATGCTGCACACTGCCGCCACCGTTTTTGCCGCGCTGATGCTGATATTCCATCCCGCGCTCGGCTGGATTTACGGCGTGCCGGTGGGTATCGCCACGGTTGATATGCTGGTTCGCAACATGAAACTGCTGAAAACCCCCACACCCAAACTGGCGATGTCACTTTTCAAAGCCTCGAATTTCTATCTGCTGATTGTGATGCTGATGCTGGGTATTGATGCAATGATTTAATTTTCTCTCGAATCACAAACGGCGGAATCGGATATCCGGTTCCGCCGTTTTTTGTTCTCCGATACTTACTGCAAAACCAACAAACATTATCGGCAACAAGCCTAATTTTCTCGAAAAATCGTAGGGGCAGCCCTTGTGGCTGCCCTGTTCCGGGCGACCACAAGGGTCGCCCCTACATATCAAACGAATATCTGGCTTGATTTTGCATTACGGATACACCTCCGGCACAAAAGTCTGGTCGGTGATGGGGGGACGCACATAACCCACATCTGCTTGCCGGGGCGGCAATTTTATCGGTTCGGGAGTGAGGTCTTCATACGGAATCATCGTCAGCAGATGGTGGATGCAGTTCAGTCGCGCATGCCGTTTCACATCCGCATTGACCACATACCACGGCGCTTGTTTGATATCGGTATATTTGAACATCTCATCTTTCGCGCGGGAATACTCCACCCACCGTGCCCGCGATTCCAAATCCATCGGGCTGAGTTTCCAGCGTTTG
>JALVZI010000223.1 GCA_027022125.1 Anaerolineae bacterium
ACGCCAGCCCGTGGCACGCCCACCGCATCGCGCTGAATACCAGCGATACGGTGGGCGTGCCACGGGCTGGCGTCGCTGCGGCGCGTCTCGCCGAACAGCGACAAATTGACCACCACTCGCTGCGGGTCGCGTTCTCCGGCAATTCCTTTCGGGCGATGGTGGGGCAGGGCGGGGTGCAGTTGCAAATCGTCCATCAACTTTTCGGCGCGTGCGGCGGTATCAATTTCGGCATACAGCCGGTTGATTGCCGTTTGCGAAAAACGCATACTGCGCCCGTTGATGTGAAAAACCATCGTGGGAATACCGTATTCAAACGCGAAATACTGTTCAAAATACAATGCTTCTTCTTTTGATGCACAAACTTTCAATAACCAAACTTTATCGGCGTGCTCCTGATTGCCGCGCTGTGCCAGCCCGCTGATTTTATGGGCGTGGATGCCGTCGCTGCGTGCGCCAACCGTGGTGCCGATGCGATAGCCCATATCGTGGCGGTACATCAGATACACATAATAACGGTCGGCGGGGACGCCGAGCCGCGCAAAAAAGATGTGGTTCGGCGTGGCGCGCAATTTTCGTCCGGCGGCGGTTTCAATTTCGACCAACTCGCCGTGATACGGATTCTTTTTCACTCGTTCCACCGGCACGGCGATGGTGTGTCCGCGTCCGGCGGCGGCAAGCACGGTATCACCGGCGCGCAGGGTTTCGATGGGGCGCGCGCCGGTCGGGGTGGCGATGGCGGTTTCGGGGGGCAGGCATTGGTCTTCGTCGCCCACCACAAAAATGTTGCGCCATCCTTCGGAGAGCATTTTGACCAACTCATACTGCGCCATGTTGGTGTCCTGAAATTCGTCCACCATAATGTGCCGGTATCGCTGCTGATATTTGTCCAGCACGGCGGGCAGGGCGCTGAAAAGTTGGTGGGTTTTCATAATCAGGTCATCAAAATCGAGGGCGTTGTTTGCTTCCAGCACCTCTTCATATCGCTCGTACACCCGCCGCACAATTTCAGCCCAGTAATTTCCGGCGCGCATTTTTTCAGCGGTCAGCAGTTCGTTTTTCGCTTTGGAAATGCCGCTGTGAACGGCTTGCGGAGAATAGCGTTTCGGGTCGAGATTCATTTCCAGCAGGATTTGTTTGACCACCGTCTGCTGGTCGCCGCTGTCGAAAATGACGAAATCGCGGGTGAAGGGTCCCATCTGCTCGATTTCTCGGCGCAGAATGCGGGCGCAGATGGCGTGAAATGTGCCCACGGTGAGCGCATTGAGTTGCGATTCGGTGAGGATGCCCTGTTTTGCCAGCCGCTCTTTCATCTCGCGGGCGGCTTTGTTGGTGAATGTGACCGCCATGATGCGCCACGGCTCGACGTGCAAATTTTGGATGAGATGCCCCACGCGGTGAATCAGCACGCGGGTTTTGCCCGAACCGGGACCCGCCAGCACCAGCACGGGACCTTCGGTGGCGGAAACGGCTTGCTGTTGGGCGGGGTTGAGGGTTGAAAGTAAGTCCATAGTATCTATTTGAGCGGATGGTGGTCAGTTGTCAGTTGTCAGTTTTCAGCAATCAGCAATCAGCGATTAGCGGTCAGTGGTCAGTTCAAAGTTCAAGGTTGCAGGGTAGCAGGGTTGCAGGGTTGCAAATCTTACCTGCTCACTTTCTCACCTTCTCACTATCCCTATCCCTATCCCTATCCGTCTCACGCATCACGCAATACGCAACACGAATCACCAATCACCAATCAACCAACGCCTTGCCAATCTACTTTTTGGTAAATGCGGGCGATGGGGAGTTCCATATCCAGTGATTCGAGAGGCAGCACGGCATCGATGGTATCGAATTCGGTCAACAACCAGCGTCCGTCATCTTGCCGGTGGAAGTATTCCACATGCGGGCGGTCTTGGTCAACCAGCACATAATCCACCAGCGTTTCGATGGCGCGGTACAGCATAAACTTCTGTCCCCGGTCGTAATTTTTGGTGGACGGAGACAGCACTTCCACAATCAGGATGGGGTTGGTGAGGGTATCGTCGCGCCCGGCGACGAATTCCGGTTTGCCGCAGACTACCATCACATCGGGGTAGGTGTACAGTCCGTTCGCTTTCACCTGCAAGCGCATATCGCTGGCAAAAGCCGTGCAAGTGCTTTTTTCCAGTTTTATATTCAACAAGGCGAAAAAATTGCCAGTGATAACATTGTGATTGTACGACGCACCGACCATCATAAAAACTTCTCCGTTGAAATACTCGCTTTTCCGCTCTGCCTTTTCTTCCATCGCCAGATATTCTTCCGGTGAAATGTAAACTCTCTCTCTCTGCAACATATCGCACCATCCTTTGGGGTGTAATTTGTATCTGTTCAGCGGATGGTTTTTTGAATAAAACTATTTATTTGACCGGATTTTCACCCTCCCCCTGCCCCCTCCCTCAAAGGGAGGGGGAAAATCCCCTCCCCCTTTGAGGGGGAGGGTTAGGGAGGGGGTGGGTACGCTGAACAGATGCAACACGCTACATATCAGTATAACCAAAACTGCGCCGCAGGCAATAGCGGAGATTGGAGATTGGCGTGTGAAAACGTGAAACGTGAAAACGTGATGGGTAAATTCACGCCTCACGTTTCACGTCTCACGCTTCATAACAATAGATGTTTTCTATCTCAATCCAATCAACCAATTAACCAATCACTCCGTCACGGTGAACACGCCCCCGTCACCGCGACCGAATACTTCGGGGAAGTACATTTCTTCGGCGTGGGTGGGGATGACGCGATACCGTCCGGGCAAACTCGCGCGAATTTGGTAGGTGTATTCATACGTCCCTTTGGGCAGGTAGGTAGCAAAGAGCGCGGCTTTTTCATCGCGCAGTTCGCTGTGACTGAAATACCACCAGCCCCACCCATACGGATTCGGGCGGTCGGTGCGAGTCAATTCCGGCGCTTCGCCGATGACGCTAGTGGTCAGCAGACTGCGGTCAATCCCCTCTGTTCCGGCGGGGATGGGGTCTTCTACCAGCACATAATGCAGGTCGTGCGGGGCGATGAGCGTCAATTTCACGGTGATGATGTCGCCCACCCGTGCCGAAGTGATGGCGCGCCCGTCGGGGTCGTCTGCCAGCGAGTATTGCCGCGCCACGATGATTCCCCGTTCCAGCGCTTTCACGTCTTCTACCGGTTTGTAATATTCCAGCCGGGCAGTGTAATAGAGCCGTCCGCTGCCGGTGGTTGCGCCGTCCGGCGGATTGCGCTCAATCACCAGCCGATTGACTGTATCCGCCAGCAGGTTTTTCACGGCGGCGGTCAGGCTGACCGGCTCATCAATGTTCGCCGCGTCCACCGCGCCCGCGCCCAGCGATTCCCCGTTCAGCGACACATCCCACGCATAATTGCCGTTCAGTTCGCCCGTTGCCAC
>JALVZI010000224.1:0-1488 GCA_027022125.1 Anaerolineae bacterium
GTTTTTCGGCATGGTTGATACCCAAACCCACCGGATGGATTATGTGCGCGCCGGGCACGAACGCCCCATTCTGTATCGCGCCGCCACCCGCCAACTGGAAATGCTTGACCCGCCGGGGCGATTTGTCGGCATGCTGCCGGGCTTGCAAATTGAGCAGGCGTCGGTAACCCTGCAACCGGGCGATTGTTTGGTGTGCTATTCCGACGGTGTGACCGATGCCGAAAATGGCACGGGCGCGTTTTTCGGACTGGAACGGCTGATGGCAGTGGTACACGCGCACGGCAGAAAATCGGCGCAGCAAATAGCCGACCGGCTTTTAACGGCGATAGACCATTTCCGCGGCGACGCGGCTCAAACAGATGACATCACCATTTTGGTGGCAAAAGTTGAGTAAATTGAAAACCGGCAACAATTCCAAAGGAGCAGAGAATGGAACACGATAATGAACCGAAATTCGACCCGACAGACCGCGAGCGCCGTCGCCCGCGCCGGCTGGAAGATGCCAGCACCGCCGAAATCGGTTTCCCGCTGGTGTGGATTGTCATTGGCGGGTTAGCCGGTTTAATTGTGATTGGATTGGTTGGTTTGGGTGTGGTGAATATGGTGCGTCAAAGTGCCATTACCCCCACACCGGAAGTGTTGCCGCCGCTGGTTGAACCGGTGATAACGCCCTCTCCCGCGGTGACAGCACCGCTGGTGGAAGAGGCAACGCCGACCACCGCACCGGCAACCGCGGCAACCGAAGCCGCGCCGGAAACTACCCCTGCCGAACCGAATACCCCGCCTGCATCCGGCGCGCTAGTTGTCGGGGGATATGCCAAAGTTGCCGGTACGGATGGCGCGGGGTTGAGTATGCGCGCCGGACCGGGGCGCAACAATGCCCGCATCGGGCTGGCAGAAGAAAATGATTCGGTGGTGCTGGAACTGCTCAGCGGTCCGAAAGAAGATGAAAATGGCGAAGATTACATCTGGTGGTATGTGCGTCACCCCGATGGCACGGAAGGCTGGGTGGTGCAAGATTTTCTGGTTCCCGCCGCACCGCCGCAATAGCGATGAATCGGCAAAAAAAAGGGACGGCACTTGTGCGCCGTCCCTTTTTTGCTGAACCAGTGCAAAATCAATCTGGATATTCGTTTGATATATAGGGGCGACCCTTGTGGTCACCCGGAGCAGGGCAGCCGCAAGGAACCGCCCCTACGATTTTTCAAGAGAATTTGGTTTATTGCCGACAATGTTTGTTGGTTTTGCACTAACGTAACTTTTGTGCAATTGAATGCGATTTCATCAAAAACCACCGAAAATGGGAAGATTTCTATCGTCCAATAATCAGATGTAACGGAATTTTTAGGGTTATTTTCCGGAAATGTTGCTAGGTTCTGTTGACGTTTGCCGATTTTTCATCCTGAGTAGCCCGCAGGGCGTATCGAAGGGTGAAAATCGGCAGGGAAAAACGCCCTTCGATACGCGGTTCACTGCGTGAACCGCTAC
>JALVZI010000224.1:1498-3389 GCA_027022125.1 Anaerolineae bacterium
GCCTGTGCCTTGCGGGTACGATAGCGGGAATCCACGATATTTTGCTATGGATTCCAGATATTTCCCTGCGGGAAATTCCGGAATGACATTTGAAATCCGTGAAATTTGTGAAAATTCGTGGCTGAAATTCAGTCACACAAAAAGTTTCAACCAGTTCTTCATCTGTGAACTGAAAATCTTATCTCGGGGCGTGATGGCGTGCGTGAAGTTACGCAATACGCAGCACGAAATACGTTTTAGGTTCTGTTGACGTTTGCCGATTTTTCATCCTGAGTAGCCCGCAGGGCGTATCGAAGGGCGTTTTTCCCACTGAAAACGAAACGTCAACAGAACCTAGCCTTTTGCGGTGAAATCGGTATAATGCACCAAACATCACATTTTGACACGGAAAGAAGGGTGCGCAATGGAGCAAAAATTCCGGCGAGAAATAGTGTGGCGATATGCGTTGCTGGTTATTTTGGCGATGCTGTTTGTGCTGGCGATGCCCGGCGGTTCCCATGCCGATATGGGACCCAAACCGACGATGACTTTCACCCTGACATACCAAATTTCGCCCGCGCCGGCAGTCACGGGCGGCGAACTGCTGGAATGCAGCACCGCCGATTGCGCCGATGCCCAACCGCTGCCGGAGGCGGGTCCGCAGCATTTTTCGTGCCAAACCGACACCTGCGACTCGATGGCGTATGGTTATGAACCGTACCATCGCCTGCGCTTGCATTTTGCCGATGGCTCCACTCGCGAAAGTAACGTGTTCGGCAAAAAGTATTTCAATGCCCGTTACACGGTCACGGTGGCAGAAACCGATTTGACCGTCACCGAAACACGCGGCACGGGTAATGCGATGGGCTGGCTGGTGTTCGGCACAATTGCCGGTTCGTGTTTGGCGGCAATGCTGGCGGTGGCGGTGCTGGTCATCTTGGTGATGCTGATTCTGAAAGCGCGAAAAACGCGGGTGACTTTCGCCTCGGCGAAATGGTGGCTGCTGGCAATCTGGCTGGTCGGCATTCCGTTTGTGGCGGTCGGTGGGTATTTTTCGGCGGGCGTACCGTTGAGCATCGCGCTGGAAATGGTGATTGCGGCGGGTTTTGCTCTGTGGAACAAAGAATCGGCGGGGCGATTGTTGAGTGTGGTACTGCTGGCAAATATCATCACCCTGCCCGGACTGTGGCTGGTGCTGAACAGCGCGGGTTCCGGCGCATATTTGCCGCTGTTGCTGGTGGGAGAGGTTATTGTATGGGCGGTGGAAGCCGCCATTTTCGCTGCCGTTTTGCGCCCCGATTTTTCGTGGCATCGCGCGGTGCTGTTCAGCCTGCTGTTGAATGTCGCCAGTCTGCTGCTGGGACTGTTTCTGCCGGTGTGACCGTCACCCCTGCGCCACAGCCCCGTTTTTCGAGCGAAGCTGGTACAGCGTATTTCGCTCGGCGGGGATGCGTCCCATATCCAAAATGAGCCGCTGAAACTCTTCCGGCGAAACGTATTGCCCGTTGGTCGCGCCCGCCATACGGCTGATGCGCTCTTCGATGAGTGTGCCGCCGAAATCGTTTGCGCCCGCATTGAGGCACATTTGCGCCAGTCCCGTCCCCATTTTTACCCAACTGACCTGCACATTCCGAATATCGCGTCCCAGCATGAGACGCGCCACGGCGTGCATTTTGATGCTTTCCATACCGGTGGGACCCGTGCGCGCCAGCCCTTCGGCGTAAAGTTGGGTGTTGTGATGGATGAATCCCAGCGGCACAAACTCGGTGAAACCGCCCGTTTCGCGCTGGATGCGGCGGAGGGTGTCCAGATGGTGCGCCCAGTGGCGCGGCGCATCCACATGCCCGTACATAATTGTGGCGGTGGACGGCAGTCCCACGCGATGCGCGGTTTTGATGATGTCTTCCCATGC
>JALVZI010000225.1 GCA_027022125.1 Anaerolineae bacterium
ATCCAATCTAAAAAGTAGGATTATGCCGTCTGTAATGGCTCATCTGAAAATTTTCACCACAGAGGCACAGAGACGCGGAGAATTTAAAAATTTTTGAGTTTCGGTTCTAATTTTCGAACTAAATGAAACTTTTGAAAAGCGTGTCAAAATTACAAAAATCATCGGTATTCTTTATGATGTCATTCCCGCCTGTGCCCTGCGGGTGCGAAAGCGGGAATCCACAGTGTTTCGCTATGGATTCCGGATATTTCCCTGCGGGAAATTCCGGAATGACATTTAAAATCCGTGAAATTTGTGAAAATTCGTGGCTGAATTTCAAATACACAAAAAGTTTCAACCAGTTCTTCATCAAAAATTACAAATTCTGCTGTATAGTCGGCTCTCAAACCTTATTTTTCTCTGTTTCTCTGCGCCTCTGTGGTTTAATTTTTTCACGGGCAATAACCCGACAATTAAGGCTGGACGATGCACTACTCAGGGGGGAACGGGAGAAAAGGATTTAATCAACCCCGCAGAGACGCCCAAGTTGAGTGTCTCTACAAAAATGCCGCCCCAGCGAGATAGAACACAAAGAGAAAATTCGTGCTATCCGTGTGCTATTCAGTTTATGTCTGAACAGATATGCTTTTCTCAACAAAGGGTATCGTGCATAAAACTTTGCGTAAAATTGCAACCGTTACCACACCTGTAGCCTTGATTGTGGCACTGGTTATACTGATAAAAGGTCGAGTGCAATCGCCGTCAACCGTTGCAAGATTGTTTTTTGCGCTTCGGAAGACATTATAGATTTTCATAGTTTGTTCTGATATAAATCAGAACATCATTCAAAATTGGGGGAGGCGGGCAAGAACCACATTCCCGCTCTCCCCAGTTTACGGCATTTTTTTATCGGTCATTCGATCTATTGCGACTTTAACGCTGTCCACGTATCGTTGAAAATTTCGGTACCGGGGCTGCGTTCAATCCAATGCAGGCGTTTGAAGGTTTCTTCATCGGGAATCATACCGCCTTCTTTCATCAGGTTATAGTAGTCATCGCTTAACAAGGCTTCCGAAGCCATATTGGGTGTGAAACCGAAAGCCCATTCAGTTAATTGAGCGCCAATATCGGGTTCAAGTATGTAGTTAATGAAGACGTGGGCTGTATACGGGTGCGGGGCGTCAATGGGAATTGCCATATTGTCTTGCCAAATGGTACCGCCTTCTTTGGGGATAACATAGGCGATATTTTCGTTATCCAAACGAGCGAGGGCTGCCGCAAACGCCCATGCTTCAGCCATAACCACTTCTTCTGAAGCCAGTGTTTGGATGAAGTTTTCGGAGTTATAGCCGGCGATACATTCTTTTTGGGCTGTCAAAAGATCCAACGCTTCTTTTTGAGCAGCCGGGTCTGTTTCGTTGATGTCGTATCCAAGGTAAAGCAACGCTTTGCCGATAGTTTCGCGGCTATCATCCAGCATGGAGACAAACCCTTTATGTTGGCAAACTTGCTCGGGGTCGAACACAGCCGCCCATGAGTCAGGCGGTTCGGAGAAGACGGTTGTGTTATATGCCAAGCCGGTGGTACTCCACTGATAGGGCACACTGTATTTGTTTTCCGGGTCGTAATACATGCCCATAGTTTTGGGCTCGAGGTTTTTGATGTTGGGAATATCATCCTTATTCAATTCGGTCAAAACACCCCGGTCAGCCATAATGGCTACCGCATAATCCGTTGGAACAATTACATCATAGCCGCTGTTGCCGGCAGCAATTTTGGCTATTAATTCCTCATTAGAGGTGTAGTTGTCCATTACAACTTTCACGCCACATTCCTCTTCAAATTGGGTGAGGATATTCTCATCAATGTAATCAGCCCAGTTGAAGAAGTTCAGCGTGTCTGATAGTTTGCTTTTGTCACCGCAGCGAGTGGATGTTTCCTCTGCTGCCGGCGCTTCTGCAACCGGTTCTGCAGTCGGCTCTGCGGTCGGTTCTTGCGCGACTTCTTGTTGCGTTGGCGTTGCTTGAGCGGTGGTTGCAGTCGGTTCCGGCGCTGCCTGTTGTTGAGCAGGGGCGGCTTCTGTAGCCGAAGTTTTGGCTTGCCCGCCACAGGCAGCAAGTGAAACACTTAAAACCAGTATAACGATTAGGGGGAATAACAATCTCCTTTTCATTGTTTTGTCTCCTCGATTTGCAAAGTGCTTGAAAATTTTTTAACTCAATAGTTTTTTTGCCGTGTTGAAAATATCACCCCCCTTGTTTTTTCTGCCTTTGTATAATTTGAGACAGCGTAATGAGTATTATCGAAAATCCCAACATAATGGTTGAGACAGCGTTAATCTCCGGGCTAATTGACCGCCGAATACGGGCAAAAACTTCGATGGGAAGCGTTGTGCCACCGGGACCGGTCACGAAAAAAGTAATCACAAAGTTGTCCAATGATAGGGTAAAAGCCAGCATTGCGCCGGCTACAATGCCGGGCATAATCAAAGGCAAAGTGACCCGCTTAAACGTTATCCATTCGTTTGCCCCTAAATCTTGCGCCGCCTCTTCCAGTGATTTTCTAAAATCTTTCAGACTGGTTCTAACGACAACAGCAACAAAGGCAATGTTAAAGGCAATATGGGCAAGCGTTACGGTTACGAGTCCCGTCCGTAACGCGCTGTCGCCGGATAAACCGAATATCTTGTTGATGGCGCCTAATGTTAAGGTAAAGAAAGCCAACAGCGACACACCGGTGACAATTTCCGGAGTGATAACCGGCAGGTATAAGACGCCATCGTAAATTTTGCGAAGCGGAAAACGGAATCGCTCCATCGCTATTGCCGTCATCGTGCCAATGATGGTGGCAATCACGGTGGATATGACAGCTATCATCAAACTACGTCGGGCAGCGGAGAGTATGGCTTCATTGGTAAAAAGCGCGCTGTACCATTTTAAGGTGAACCCGTTCCAGTGCGCCGCCAACTTTGAATCGTTGAAAGAAAATACAACCAAAACAACTATCGGCAAATAGAGAAAGAGAAATGCCAATATCGCATTCAGTCGCAGCGCCCGTTTTCCCCACAAAATAAAGTTGTTGCGAGGCTGTTTTACAACAGATTTTGCCGAACCGGATACTGGATGATTTGTCGCGTCTTTCATTCTCAGACCGTCTCCGCTTTTGCTTCTGATACAATGTAGTATCCAATACCGAACATCATCAGCAGAATAAAGACCACCGCAATGGCTGAACCGAAGGGCCAATCAAAGGCGGTGCTGAACTGTTGAGCCAACAGATTACCTATCATCGCCACTTTGCCCCCGCCGAGAATGACCGGCACCACAAATTGCCCGATGGTCAGAACAAAAACTAAAACACTACCGGCAACAACGCCCGGCAGCGTCAAAGGAAATAG
>JALVZI010000226.1 GCA_027022125.1 Anaerolineae bacterium
TGCAATCGCTGCGAGACGGCACGGAAAAAGATGCCGTGCCCGCGCATCCGATTATGCTGTGGGGCGAAAGTGACGGGCATTTTCCGCCGCGCCGGTTGGACGAAAACCACCATCGCGCCGAAAGTGATGATGCAATTGTGACCATCGTCAACGGCGAACCGAAAGTGGTGCGGCACGCCAACGACAAAACGCTGCTGCGGATGCTCCGCGAAGATTTGCATCTGCCCGGCACAAAAGAAGGCTGCGCCGAAGGCGAGTGCGGCGCGTGTACCGTCTTTTTGGACGGCATCGCCGTGTTGAGTTGTCTGGTTCCCGCCACCCGCGCCCATCACAGCGAAATCGTCACCATCGAAGGCATTGACCATCATCCCGTGCAGGAGGAATTTGTGGCGGAGGGCGCAGCGCAGTGCGGCTACTGCACGCCCGGTTTCATTATGAGCGGGGTTTCGCTGCTGACCGAAACGCCCGCGCCGACCCCCGATGACATCAAACAGGGCTTTGCCGGAAATCTGTGCCGCTGCACCGGCTATTATAAAATCATCTCTGCGGTGGAAAAAGCCGCAAAAACAGAAGAGGAGGGCGCATAATGGCTATCGTTGGAGAATCTGTCCGCCGTCTGGATAGTTGGGGAAAAGTAACGGGCAAAACGCTGTACCCCGGCGACCGCGATTTTGAAAATCAATTGTGGATGAAAGTGCTCTTTGCCAACCGACCCCACGCCCGCATTCTGAAAATCGACACTGCCGCCGCCGAAGCGCTGGACGGCGTTGTTACCGTGCTGACCGCCGCTGATGTGCCGGTGAATGAATACGGGCTGCAAATGCCCGACCAACCGGTGCTGTGCGGTCCCGGTTCGAGCAAACCGGGCGCGGATGTGGTGCATTTTGTCGGCGACCAAGTGGCAGTAGTCATCGCCGAAACGGAGCAAAGCGCCGAGCGCGCCCGCGACCTGATTGCGGTGGAATATGAAGATTTGCCGGTTGTCACCGACCCCATCGCGGCGATGGCGGATGATGCGCCGCAATTGCACGTTTATTCTGCGGATAATGTGGTTTATGCCGACCATATTCGGCACGGCGATGTGGATTCGGCGTGGGATGATTGCGATGTGATTGTGGAAGACACCTACCACACACCGCCGCAAGAACACGCCTACCTGCAACCCGAAGCGGGCACGGCGACCATTGATGACGAAGGGCGCATCACGGTATATTGCGTCGGGCAGTGGGCGTGGGAAGAGCAAATGCAAATTGCACACGCGCTCGATATGCCGCCGGAAAAAATCCGCGTGGTGTACGATGCCATCGGCGGCGCATTCGGCGGGCGGGAAGATATTTCCATCCAGATAATTTTGGCGCTGGCAGTGAAAAAACTGCAATCAATGGGCATCAATCGTCCGGTGAAACTGGTCTGGTCGCGCGAAGAATCTATCATCGGGCATTGCAAACGCCACCCGATGACCATTTTCGCCAAATGGGGCGCGAAAAAAGACGGCACGCTGGTTGCCGCCGAAATGAAAATCATTGCTGATGCGGGCGCATATATGTACACCAGCAACAAAGTGCTGGGGAATGCCGTCATCACCTGCACCGGTCCGTATGCGTGGCAGCACGCCAAAGTGGACGGCTACGCCGTGTACACCAACAATCTGCCGCACGGCGCATTCCGCGGGTTTGGCGCGCCGCAGGGACAATTTGCCGCCGAAAGTCAAATGAACAAATTGGCGGAAAAACTGGGCATCGACCCGGTGGAACTGCGGATGAAAAACCTGCTGGATGAAAACACCCCGCTGACGGTCGGCACACCCATTCCGGGTGGTATCAGTCTGAAAACCGTGCTGGCAGAAACGGCACGCGCCATCGGCTGGACACAGGATGCCAATGGGTGCTGGGTCGCGCCGCAGGCGAGCGGCACGAATGGCTCGGCGCGCGGTATCGGTATTGCGCTGGGGTTCAAAAATATCGGATTCAGTTTCGGGTATCAGGAAAACAGTTGGGCGCGTGTGCGGCTGGAAGGCGATGCGGAAATCGAAACAGCGCATCTGTATATCGCCGGTGCGGATGTGGGGCAGGGACATCACACCGCGATGGCACAAATTGCCGCCGAAACGCTCGGTGTGCCGCTGGAGAAAATTGTGCTGCACGTGTCTGACACCGCCATCACCGGCAGTTCCGGCAGCGCGTCGGCGTCGCGGCTCACCTTTATGGCGGGAAATGCCGTCGCCGGGGCGGCGCAGCGCGCGCTGAAAAAATGGCAGGATGAAGAGCGTCCCGCCGATGTGGAATACACCTATCTCGCGCCGAAAACCACCCCGTTTGACCCGGAAACGGGGCAGTGTATGCCGAATTTTGCCTATGGGTATATCGCCGAGGCGGTGGATGCTGAAGTGGATACCGAAACGGGGTTCGTCACCGTGCATCGGGTGGTGGTTGCCGATGATGTGGGCAAAGCCATCAATCCGCAGCAGGTGGTCGGGCAAATTGAAGGGGCAATTGTGCAGGCGCACGGTTACACCGTGATGGAAGAATTTAAAATGCGCGACGGGCGGGTGCTTACGCCGCATTTCAGCACCTATCTCATCCCCGGCATTTACGATATTCCCGAACGGGTCGATTCTATTTTGGTGGAAGACCCGCACCCCGAAGGACCGTTCGGCGCGCGGGGGATGGCGGAAGTGCCGTATGTGGTTTATGCCCCCGCCGTGACCGCCGCCGTGAAAAACGCCACTGGCGTGTGGTTCAACGAATTTCCACTAACACCGGAACGGGTTCTGCGCGGGCTGGGTAAATTGTAAAATTGGCATTTCCCCTGCCCATTTTCACTTTTCGATGCGCCCTGCAGGCTATTCAGGGTGGAAAATCGGCAAATGCAAACATAACTTAACATACAAGTTGAGAAATAATTGCATTTACGGAGCAGGTGTGTTAAAATAATTTCGATCTGAAAAAACTTTAATAGAACTCGAAGGGAGTGTGTATCAATGGACGAAATCACCAGTAATGACAAACTTATGGCAGCGTTATCATATCCCATTGGTATTGTCGCAATCATCATTTTGCTTGTAGAGGATATGAAAGCCCGCCCGTTCCAAAAGTATCACGCGGTGCAGGCACTGGCAGTCAATGTTATCCTGATTGTGTTGAGCATTGTTTTGGGGTGGACAGTTGTTTTGGCGTGTGTGCCGATGTTATTATGGCTGGTAACCTTCTACTGGGCATACCTGGCATATCAGGGGCAGTATTTCGATATTCCCGGGCTGACTCCCTTCCTGAAAGGTCAAGGCTGGCTGGAATAAATTTTGCCACAAAACACAAAAGCCTCCGACAACGGGGGCTTTTTTTGTTGCGCAATTTTCGGCGAGTGGATACAATA
>JALVZI010000227.1:0-2675 GCA_027022125.1 Anaerolineae bacterium
CCAAAGAATCCGGCGTGCCGCTGATTCATTTCGGCACGAACACCGGCGGTATGCTGCCGCTCATCAAACAGGCGGGCGGGGATGTCATCGGTGTGGATTGGCGCATCGAAATGACGGACGCGCGCCGCATTCTCGGCACGGATGTCGCCATTCAGGGCAATCTCGACCCGGTGACGCTGTTTGCCCCATCAGAGGTGCTGAAAAAACGCGCCGCCGCCATCATCGACCAAATGCGCGGTCATCCCGGTTTCATTTTCAATTTGGGACACGGGCTGCTGAAAGAAACCTCCACCGAAAAAGTGGCGGAACTGGTTGATTTTGTGCATAAATATTCGAAGCGTGATGCGTGATGACGTGATGTGTGATAACTCTGAAAGTGAGAAAGTGTGCCGGTGAGAAAGTGAGATTTGCAACCCTGCTACCCTGCAACCCTGCAACTTTGGACTCGCTGATTACTGACCGCTGATGGCTGACCGCTATATTCGTGATGCGTGAAATCTGCAACTCTGCCACCCTGAAACCCTGCTACCCTGCAACTTTGGAGATTCTAAACTTGAAACCTGAAACCCGAAACCTGAAACCTGAAACCAAAAACCGCAAACCCTTCGACGCTCTGCTGTTATTCTCATTCGGAGGACCTGAGCGGCGAGAAGATGTCATCCCTTTTTTGGAAGGAATTGTCGGCAATCGTGCCCCGCGCGCGCGGATAGAAGCCGTCGCCGAACATTATTACCTTTTTGACGGCGTCAGTTTCATCAACGCGCAGAACCGCGCCCTGATTGCCGCGCTGGAAAAAGATTTCGCCGCGCACGGGCTGGATTTACCCATCTATTTCGGCAATCGCCATTGGCACCCGTTTGTAAAAGAAGCCGTACGCCAAATGGCGGCGGACGGTGTGCGGCGCGCAGTGGTGTTCATCACCGCCGCGTATGATTCGTATGTCAGTTACCGGCTTTATTTGGATGAATTGTCCCGCGTGCAGCGTGAACTCGGCGCGGAAGCGATACAATTTACGCCGTTGCCCGTCTTTTTCGACCGCCCCGGTTTCATCGAACCGAACATCGAGCACGTGCGCGACGCGCTGGCGCAACTCCCCGCCGAGGCGCATATCGCTTTTACGGCACACAGCATCCCCATCGACATGGCGGAGAACAGCCCGTATGTACCGCAACTACTGCACGTCGCGCGGGAAATTTCCGCCGCAGTGGGGAACGACCGCTGGCAGTTGGTCTATCAGAGTCGCAGCGGCAACCCGCGCCAACCGTGGCTGGAGCCGGACATCGGCGACCATTTGGAAACACTGGCGGCACAGGGCGTGAAAAACGTGGTCATCGCCCCGATTGGTTTCATCTCCGACCACATGGAAGTGGTGTATGACCTCGACACGGCAGCGCGCCAAAAAGCCGATTCGCTGGGAATAACCATCGCTCGCGCCAAAACCGTCGGCACGCATCCCCGTTTCGTGCAAATGATTCGAGAAATGGTGCGCGAAGCACGAAATTGGTGATTGGCGGTTCGCTGATGGCTGACCGCTATTTTCGTGATGCGTGAAACGTGATGCGTGAAACGTGAAATTTGCTACCCTGCTACCTTGCTACCCTGCAACTTTGAACTTTGAACCAGAAACCTGAAACTCGAAACCTGAAACCTTGAAACCCAAAACCACCACCATCATCATCGGCGGCGGAATTGCCGGACTGGCAACCGCCTACTATCTGCAAAAATACGCCGCCGAAAATAACCGCAACATAACCTACACGCTGATTGAAAAAAGCCCGAAATTCGGCGGGAAAATCGTCACCAACACCGATGACGGCTTCGTCATCGAGGGCGGTCCCGATTCGTTCATCAGCCAAAAGCCGTGGGCATACAAACTCGCGCTCGAATTGGGGCTGAAAGAGCGCCTCATCGGCACAAACGATGCCCGCCGTAAAACCTATGTCGTCCATCGCGGCAAACTTCGCCCCCTGCCCGACGGCGTGATGCTGATTGTCCCCACCCGTTTCATGCCATTTGCGCTATCGCCGCTCATTTCGCCGTTGGGAAAACTGCGGATGGGATTGGATTTGTTCATCCCCCCGAAAAAAGACGATGCCGACGAAAGTTTATCCGATTTCATCACTCGCCGTTTGGGGCGCGAGGCGCTCGACAAAATCGCCGAGCCGCTGATGGCGGGCATTTATGTCGCCGACCCGATGCGGCTGAGCCTGAAAAGCACCTTCCCCCGCTTCATTGCGATGGAGAAAAAATACGGCAGTCTCATCAAAGGGATGCTGGCACAGATGAAAGCGCGGGCACAGGCAGCGAAAAACGGCAATACCGCCCCGAAACTGCCCCTTTTTATGACCCTGCGCGGCGGGCTGACCGAATTGGTGGACACAATTGTGGACAATCTGACCGGCGAACTGATTTCCGGCGTGCGGGTTGACGCGCTCGCCCGCGCGGATGACGGGCGATACACGGTGGAACTCTCCAACGGGCTGACCCGCTCCGCCGATGCGGTGGTTATCGCCACCCCAGCACCCGTCGCCGCATTGCTGGTGGAACCGCACTCGGCAGTACTGGCGGCACAATTGCGCCAAATTCGCTATCTGTCCACCGCCACCGTGTCGCTGGCATTCAACCGCGCCGAAATCAACCACCCGCTCGACGGGTTCGGATTTGTCGTGCCCAAA
>JALVZI010000227.1:2685-3350 GCA_027022125.1 Anaerolineae bacterium
GGCATGTACCTGGGTTTCCACCAAATTCGACCACCGCGCCCCCGATGACCAAGTTTTGCTGCGCGTTTTTGTCGGCGGATACAAACGGGAGGAACTGGTTGACCTGCCCGACGCCGAGTTGCTGGCGCTGGTGCGCGCCGAATTGCGGCGGCTGATGGGCATCACCGCCGCACCCACCCGCACTGAAATTTACCACTGGCACAAATCGAACGCGCAATACGATGTGGGGCATTTGGAGCGGGTGAACGAAATCGAGCGCATCGCCGCCGCAGCCCTGCCCGGCATCCATTTCACCGGCAGCGCCTTTCGCGGCGTCGGCATCCCCGACTGCATTCGGCAGGGGGAAGAAACGGCACGGCGAATAGTGAATGATGGTATGGTTCATTCTGGCTGACAATCATCTTTAAAATCTTAAGCAAGAAGCAGGAAGCAAGAAGCAGGAAGCAGGAAGCAAGAAGTAAGGGCTCCAAAGTAATGAACGGTAACTGCTCAGGGGGGCGGAAAAACGTAGGGGCGGCTCGCGAGCCGCCCCTACGAAACCGAAAAAAATCGGTCAGTTCGCGCCAAAATCCGTAGGGGCGACCTTTATGGTCGCCCTGAAACAGGGCAGCCACAAGGGCTGCCCCTACGATTATTTGAGGCGAGCAGTGTGCGGTGAGTAGGTT
>JALVZI010000228.1 GCA_027022125.1 Anaerolineae bacterium
CGCCTTCCAGCAGCGGTCCGGCGGTGATGCCGGTGGCGGCGAAAAACGCATCTTCGGCGGTGACAAGGTCGCTCTCGGTGCGGATAGCATCCCATTCCGCGCCGAATGCCGCCTGCACCCGCGCCCGTTCCGACTCGCTTTGGGGGGCGCATCGAACCTGCATCCCCCCACCCAGCGCTTTGACCGCCGCCGCAGTGATGACCGCTTCCGGCGTGCCGCCAATGCCCATCAGCACATCCACGCCGGAACCGGGAATTGCCGCTTGCAGTGCGCCCGCCACATCGCCATCGGTTTGCAGACTGACCCGCGCGCCCACCCGCCGAATGCGGCGAATGAGGTTGGCGTGGCGCGGTTTATCGAGCACGAACACCGTCAGTTTTGCCACCGGACGGTTGAGCGCCGCGGCAATCCGCCGCAGGTTTTCGGCGGGGGATTGGGTAATGTCAATGACGCGCCGGGCACGTTTATCCACCACCAATTTATTCATGTACAGCGAAGGTCCCGGATTCCACATGCCGCCGTGCGCGGTCAACGCAATCACCGAAATGGCGTTGCCGCGTCCCAGCGCCAGCAGATTGGTGCCTTCCACCGGGTCAACGGCAATATCCACCTGCGGCGGCGAGCCGTTGCCGACCCGTTCACCAGCATACAGCATCGGGGCATTGTCTTTTTCCCCCTCGCCGATGACCACCCGCCCGTCAAAGTTCAGTTTTCGCAAAACATCGCGCATCGCATCCACGGCGGCGCCATCGCCGGCGTTCTTGTCGCCGGTTCCCATAAATTGCGCCGCCGCCAGCGCGGCAAACTCTGTAACGCGCACCAATTCGAGCGCCAAATGTCCCTGTGGCTCGTGCATCTTTGCCTCCGCGTGCAAAATTCGGTTATTTACCGCAGCGTTTTATCACTATGGTGAATTATATCACTTTCTGCCCGATAATTCAACGAAGGTATGGTTCATTGCCACCCAATCACCGTGACAAATGTTGCGCTTTTGCCCACAACTTTCGTGAAGCGTGAAACGTGATGATTTGGTCAGCCGGCAATGTTCGCGGTGGATAAACGTTTTGCCTTGCCGCACAAGCACTACAACAGATTGAGAAAGGAACGGATAATTTGTGCGGTTGGTTGGAGATTGGTAATTAGAGGTTCGCCTGTTCGTTTATTTGTAAATTTGCTCATTACTTTGGATTTGGGACGTGAGACTTTGGACTGACTAACCTTGAACGATGAGAGTCTAAGACAAAAAAGAGCGGTGTGACAATAAAAGTCACACCGCTCTTGAATACCTGCTTTATTTCATCACCAACGGTAAATATATTCTTACCGTAGATTGCGTGGTATCTTGCACGCTAGCCTGCACTGTACTATTAACTTGAGAAACGGCTGTCACGGTGGTGACATCGGTTTGAGTAGCACCGGCGGGAACATTGATTGTAACTTGCACGGTTGTTTGCGCGCCCGATGCCAGCGATACGGATGCCGGTGAAGTGGAAACACTCCATCCTTGCGATGAAACCGCCGCAAAGTTGAAAGTGTCGCTACCGTTACCGCTATTGGTAATCGTATGGGTGTAAACAATGCTGTTGCCCGGTGCTGCGATTCCTGTTTCATTTGCCGCCAAAGTCACTTTTGCAAATTGCAAAACCGTTCCGGTATCAACCACGCTATCGGTGGTTGTTCCTGCTGCAGCAGAGGAAGTGGCGGTAACTGTGGTCACGTCAATAGTTCCAGCGGCGGCGTTGGCGGGGACGGTTAATGATACGGTAACTACTGCACTGCCACCCGGCGCTACATTCACCGTAGAAGGTGAAACGCTGGTGCTCCATCCTTGTGATGAAGCTGCGCTCAGCGTAATGTTATCGGTGAAGTTGCCATGGGTGTTGTAAACGGTATGTTGATATTGCATTACCAAACCCGGAACCAGATTGGTGGTTTCGTTAGCTTCGATATTCACATCTGCAACATTGGCAGCGGTGGTGTTTATGTCCACTGTGTCGATGATGTCGGGGTCGGATTGGGAGGTAGCACGCACGGTAACGGAACTACTGACGCCGCCGGCGGCGTCAGCCGGTATCTCTATTGAGACATTAACGGTGGTTGATGCACCCGGGTCAAGGGTAACGACATTCGGGGTAACTGTGGCATTCCAACTGGAAGCGGTTGTCTGCAACACCGTAAAGCGCGCCATAAAAGCACTGCGTGGCGTGCCGTCATAAGTATCCAAATTGAAAGTTGCCGCTGCGTCGCCATCGTTGGTGAGGGTTAGTGTGTACACCTTGGTTGTACCCGGCAACTCGGTGGATGACTGGTCGCTGGCAAGGGTTACGCCCGGTTGGTGATACTCATACGCGCCCATATCAACGGTGCCACCAACGGGAACGGGTCGTGGCACGCCATCCAAATCAAACGCCGGCATGGCGCTGTTGCCGCCGCTATTTATGGCAGGAGACGTACTTTGCAAATGATAATCGCCGCTACCAACAAAGAGGGGATTACTGTTGATGTTGCCCATGCCGGAAACGAGTGTGCCTTCAATATCGCTGTAGCCAATGTTCCGGCTGAAACGAGCGGTGTAGGTGGCAACCTGGGTGCGGGTCAGGCTTTCGTTATGACCCCAGACAATGGTATTAGAAAGATAGAGCGTGCTGGTAACGGTGCCGGTCATCAAAATACCGTAAGCCCCATTATCGGCGATGGTGTTGTTGTAGCCATAAAAATCGGCGTCTTGCACTGCCACGCCACCGCCACTGTTGTTGGCAACCAGTGTGTTAACACTGTTTCCCCACAGTTTTTGATAGGGCGCGGTGGTATCGGTGCTTTTGAAGAATATGCCCCCGGTATTGGTAGCACTATTGTTGGCAATGGTGTTACGGTTGAGGAAATACTGGCTGTCGCCCTCGCCGGTGATTGCCAGCCCGCCGGCAGTAGTGACGGCGCTGTTGGCGGTGATGAGATTGGTTGCCATCACCAAGCGTGAGCCATTGTACATTGTAACACCTACCCCACCAGAATTCTTCTGCGCTGTATTTTCGGCGATAATGTTATCTTGCATCGTCAACATTCCAGCGTTGGTGAGGTAAGCATACATACCGCCGTAATTGCCGCCGTTGGTAGTGGTAAGATAAGCGGTGTTAGAGATGATATGGTTGTTGCGGAGGTCTGCCTCGCTGCCGGATTCAATGTACAGAGAGAGTCCGCCATAATCGCCGCCCAAGACCTGTGTGCCGGAGATGCCGGCGCGGTTGCTTATAAGTTGGTTGTTGTGGAAGCGCAGGACACTGCCGCCATACACATCATCAATCGCCAGCCCGCCGGTGTCGCCGCCAGCGGTGTTGCGGTTGAACTGGTTGCCCAGCATATCTACGGTGGTGCTGTCGTAGATCTCGTAGATGTAACAGCCGCCATAGTCACTCTGCGCAGTGTTGTCGTTGATCAGGTTGCGGTTGAAATGAATCACCACACCATTTTCCCAATCATCATCGAAATAGCATCCACCGCCGCTGCCGGCAGCGCGGTTGCGCTGTAGCTCATTATCCTCAAAATACCACACCGAGCCATAGTCAACATAATCATCAAAGAATAAACCGCCGCCGTCATCGGCAGCCACATTGTCGTTGATTTTATTGCCCCGCATCCAAACGGTGGACCCTTCGTCAATAGTATAGATGTATATGCCGCCGCCGTCGTGACCGAACGTGCTGGAAATGACATTACGGCTGATGATGTTGTCATTGAACTGCACCCGGCTGCCGTATTCCACCTCGTAGAAGTAAAGCCCACCGCCGGAACCGTTAATCGCCAGATTGCCACTGATGACGTTGCGGTTGAAGTCCAGCGTAACGCCCTCATAAGCTGGATTGTCCAAATACACCCCGCCGCCGCCACCGTGGGAGGTGTTGCCGGTAACGGTGTTGTCGCTAAAAGAAACATCTGCGCCATCGTAACCAAAGTAACTGCTGTAAAAGCCGCCACCGGAACTGCCAGCGGTATTGCCGGTAAGAATATTGCGGTCAAAACTGCCAGATACACCTTGATAGGCAAATCTGTCATTGTAAAAACCACCACCGGAACCACCGGCGGTGTTGTTGACAAACCGATTGTCGTTAAAGTGGAGTTCACCGCTATCGTAGGCGCGGTAAAAGTAAACCCCACCGCCATCGTTGGTGGTCGCTGTATTGTTTTCAAAGATATTGCGGCTCATCGAAAGATTACAACCCTGTTTACATTCGTACCAGTAAACGCCGCCGCCAAAAAGGTTGGCGTGGTTGCCGCGATAGATGCCGTCATCGAAAATCATCTGCCCGGTACCTTGATGAGCGTTGTTGATGTAAAAGCCGCCGCCGTTGCTGCCTGCAGTGTTGCTGATGACCGTCAGGTGGTCGGCTTTGAGGGAAACGGTGAGCGGGTCGTTATAATAGATTTGGTCTATATAGAAGCCGCCACCGCTACGGCTAGCGGTGTTGCTGATGAAGCGGGCGGAGCTCATATCCAGATAGGAACCGTAAATAGGTCCATACCTAAAATAGATGCCACCGCCGTTGCGACCGGCAGTGTTGGTTAGAAACTCGGTTTGGGTAAGCAACAAGGTTGAGCCGTTGTTATCATTGCTTACATATAAGCCGCCGCCATCGTTGCCGGCGGTGTTGCTGAAGAAATGGCTGCCGCTCAAGTCCAGCAAGCCGCCGTCCTCGGCATAGGCGTATGCGCCGCCGCCCCGACCGGTAACAGCAGTGTTGCTGATGATGTGGGCATTGGTGGCAATGACGGTGTCGTTGCCGTCGTCAGCGCTCAGGTAAACGCCGCCGGTGTCGCCGCCGGCGCGGTTGTTGTAGACGTACAAATCGGGAACGCGAATAATAGAATGGTCATACGCATTAAAGTAGCCCCCGCCATAATCGCTACTGGAGCCGCTGCCGGCGGCATTGTCACTGATGACAGTTCCGGGCAAATTGATAGACGAGTTGTAACGGGCTTTCACATAACCCCCGCCATAGCTATCGCCAACGGTGTTGCCGGTAATTTTCAGCCCGCCGCCGTTTATCTGGCTCTGGTAATCGGCGTACAGGTACAGCCCGCCATGATCCCCATTGGTGCCGGTGGCTATGTTGTCGCGGAATTCATTGTCGTAAAAAGCGGTGCTGGAATTGTGTTCAATATGCACATAACCGCCGGCATAGCGATAACCGCTACGGTTGCCGATAACGCGGTTGCGGTTAAAGGTTCCGTGAGCGTTGTATATAGCGTCAAAGTAAATGCCGCCATATTGATCAGAGGCGGTAACGGTGGTGTTACTCAACACGGCATTATCTTCGATGGTAAAGTTGGTAAAACTACTGGCGTAAAGGTAAGCGCCGCCATAGTTATCGCCGGAAGCGTTGTAGCTGATAGTGTTGCCGGTGATGGTCAGCGTGCCGGACAGAGAGACGTTGGCGTAGATACCAGCGTAATAATGCCCGCTTCCGGCGGCGGTGGCGTTGCTCATTACATCGTTGTTGGTAATTTGCAAAGCAGAGCGATTGCGCGCGTCGGCGTAAATGCCGCCGCCGTCGTCGGCGGAAGTATTGTTGTGGATATAGTTGTTGTTGATAACAACAGTACTGTTGTCTTCCACGTCTACGTAAATGCCGGCACCATCTCCAGTGCCGGTGGTTGTAGCGTGGGCAATTTCAAAGCCATCTATGGTTACGTCAATGCCGCTGACTCCCACACCACCAATATACAGGGCGCGTCCGGCGGGGCTGATAACCGTTGTGCGCGGAACGCGGCTGGTAAAGGCGCTGTTGTAGCCGCCCAGCAGGGTCACGCTTTTGGTGATGACCACACTTTCACTGAATGTCTCAGCTTGCACCAAAATGGTGTCGCCGGGGTTAACAGCATTAACCGCTGCTTGAATTGTACTATATGTTCCACTACTTCCTACCGTGATGGTTGCTGCCTGAATAGTGGCAACAAAAAGTAGTGTTGACAAAATAATTAGAGCAAGTGTTATTGCACCGCCCAACCTAAATACTTTCTTTGTGTGCATAAGCCTCCTCCTGTTTTATTTTGCAAATATGTGCAACGTATTATCGCATGCTCAACGTGAATAGTCAATGTGAGAATTGAAATTTTGGCATGGTTCATTTGCAATAAAACCAGCATAACTGTTCAGCCACAGGTTAAATAGAACACAGATGACGCGGATGATACAGATAAGCACGGTTTTTTCTGGTTTCTTTCAAGATTATTTCCACCGTCGAGACGCAGAGAAACGCAGAGCGTTTTATAATTTAGGACTTACGCAGGCGGAAGATTTCAGCCACGAATTCCCACAGATTACACGAATTATCAAACAAAAATTGTAACTGTACCGGGTGTGATTGTATTTTGAATAATCGTCACCGTAGGGGCGAAGCGCTGCTTCGCCCCTACAAAAACACGACTAATTTTTATTTGTTGGTCAAAATGCGTAAGTCCTATAATTTTGATTTTGGAGTCAAAACTGTACTAAAAATCGCAGATACCGCCGTATAACCGGCTCTTGACCTTTATTTTCTCCGCGCTCTCTGCGGTAATTATTTTCATACTTTTTGCAGTAGGTCGCAGATAAAAATAAAAAGTCAGTGAAAATCCGCGTAATCTGTGCAATCTGTGTTCTATTTTCGCATTCACCGACCGGAGATTGCTTCGGTGCTGTGTACCTAGCAATGACAGGCTGGGTAGTTACTCATGCTCTTTGCTTCACATTGGCAACATCCGGGTATTTGTCAAGATGATGGTCAGTCATCGGTAAAATGCGCCCCCCTTGAATAGTTACCCCAAAAGTTTCAACAAGTTCGGCTGGGTAAAGCAGTTATTGACACAAATTTCACTATGAGGTATGATGAAATTGAATTTGCGCTATAAAGGAGCATGTTTCAATGACCGAGCCTGTTAAAATTACCGATATAAACTTTGATGCGGAAGTGTTGAAAAACGACCGGGTGGTGCTTGCCGGTTTTTGGGCGGAATG
The DNA here is from genome assembly GCA_027022125.1 of Anaerolineae bacterium. GTDB lineage: Bacteria > Chloroflexota > Anaerolineae > 4572-78 > 4572-78 > JANTHQ01. Next base: position 6,992 of record JALVZI010000228.1, read on the forward strand.
GAGCGGTGCATCGAAAAAAATGCTGGACACGCTGCAAAAAGTGGCAGACGATTTACCTGCCGATGTGAAATTTGTGATGGTGGATATTGATGAAGCCCCGGCGACTGTGTCGGCATACAAAGTGCTGAAAGTGCCGACCACCATCGCCTTTAAAAATGGTCTGCCTGTATTTTCAGTGGTGGGAAAAGCCACAGCCTCTGAAATTAAAAAGAAACTGGAACCGTATCTGCTGCCGGAATAAAACAGGTGAATGAGCGAATGACAGTGACGACTCGGCGCGCCACCCGATTCGATGAATAGTGAATAATGGGTGTGGGATAGAGATTCGCAGAATCGTCGAATCGCAGATGCGCTCATTCGTTAAAACCTTTTTCATGCGAATCTTGACTTTTGTGCGTCATTGACGCATAATAAAGCATGATATTTATCGAAACACCTCTGTTCACCAAACTCATCAATGATTTTCTACCGGATGATGATTATCGGTTGTTACAGCAAACTATTCTCATTCGTCCTGAAGCCGGAAACTTGATTCGCGGTGGCGGTGGATTACGCAAGATTCGATGGAATGTGCCGGGGAGCGGTAAACGAGGTGGATTACGGATAATTTACTATTGGGATGTGCCGGAAAATACGATTTATATGTTGCTCCCGTACAAAAAGAGTAAACAGAAAAATTTAACGGCGGCACAACTTAAAATTTTGCGGGATTTGGTAAAGGAAGGATTGAAATGAACGAGCAAGATTTTGCCAATTTAGTTGAAAGTATTAAACAAGCCGGCCAGATTAAACGAGGCGAGTTAAAACCGGGTCGCAGGTTTGAATTTAGTCCGATAGATATTAAAGCGATACGAAAACAGTTTCAGAAATCACAACGAGAATTTGCATATATGATTGGCGTAAGTGTAGGCACGTTACAAAATTGGGAGCAAGGACGGCGTAAACCGGAAGGACCTGCCAGAGCATTGTTACAAGTAGCAGCCAAAAACCCAAAAGCAGTTATAGATGCGTTAGGAACAGGAGAAATGTAAGGTGAATCAAAAAACGTCCCGCGCAAACGGGACGTTTTTTTATGGGCTATTCTGCCGCCGCTTCCGGCGTGTCCGGTGGCGCATCGGCGATGGTTTCCGGCACAACCTCCGGGGGTTCGGCGGGTTTTGGCACTGCCGGTTTCGGCGGGGAAATGTGACCGGGTTCATCGTGTGAATGGTCATCGTGCGCGCGCAGTTCATCGGGGAGCGGTGGATCCACCAAGGCACCCGCATCGGTGGATGTGCCGCAATACGGACACACCGTCCAGCGCAGATGGAGCACATGCCCACACTGGGTGCAGGTATCCTTCAAACGAGTGAGACAATCGGGGCACACTACCCAATCGCTTTCCACCACCCGCGAACAACCGGGACAGCGCTCGCGTTCTTCCAAATCTTGCAATAGCGCCTCTTCTTCCAGCGAGCGCTCATACAGTTCCGCCAGTGTAACCTGCGGGCGCAGCAAAAAGTACAGCAGCACCCCCAACGGTCCGAAAATTACCGTCATCAGCGTTGCCAGCAAAATGGCAAACGCATCGCGCGAGCGCGAGCGCGCATCGCGGAAAGTCCACACAATCAAACTGAGCCACAGCGCTACGGCAAACGCGCCGGTAAACGCCAAAATCACTTCCAGCACGCTTATCACAATGCCGGGTATTTGAATATCGGGCATAAAGTTTCACCTCATTAAAAAGTATCGGGGGAGTATGGAGTATGAAGCAAGGAGCAAGGGCAACCAAAAGTGAAAGCAAGCGGTATTTCGCCCCTACAAATACACCATCTCAGAAAGTTCTGTTTGACGAGCTAACCAAGTTTTATACACGCTTCCCCATTCCCCGAAATCCAGAACCCACTCATCATTCTCCGGCTCTTCTCCGTTGATATATGCGGCATAAAACGTCTCGGAGCGAATGCCATATTTACGCTCAAAGTCCAGCAGTTCTTCTTCCAATGCGTGGATATCCGCCAAAATTTCTCGGATGCTCATAACCATACCTCCGCCGATCATTATACCGCAAAGTGTCGCATTCCTTAAATCCGACCACCCTCGCTCGCCGCGACGGCGTGCCGCTCCAGATGGATGAGCAGCACCGAAATATCCGCCGGGTTGACCCCCGCGATGCGGCTTGCCTGCCCGACGGTCGCCGGGCGGAATTTGGCGAGCTTCTCTCTGGCTTCCAGCCGCAACCCTTCGATGGCGTCGAAATCTATATCGGGGGGGATGGTGCGCTCTTCCAACCGCCGCATACGTTCTACCTGTCCTTGCTGTTTGGCGAGATACCCCTCGAATTTCGTTTCGATGGTCACTTGCTCAATCACTTCCGGCGGCAGTGGTTCCGGCGGCGGCGAAAGTTTCGCCAAAATATCGTAGGTCACTTGCGGACGGCGCAGAAATTTTTTGGCGTTCACGCCATCCTTTATCGGCGCAATACCGAGTTCCGCCAGCAGTTCCGTCGAACCGTTTTTCGGGGAAAGGTAGGTTTTTTCCAGCCGCGCCAACTCGGCGGCAATTTGGCGGCGATGCTCTTCCACCCGCGCCAGCCGTTCCGCACTGACCAGCCCCAATTCGTGCCCAAAAGGCGTCAGTCGCAGGTCGGCGTTATCGTGGCGCAGCAGCAGGCGGTATTCCGCCCGCGATGTCATCTGCCGGTAGGGTTCGGTGTGTTCCATCGTCACCAAATCGTCAATCAGCACGCCGATATACGCTTGGTCGCGGCGCAGCACAAAGGGCGATTTGCCCTGCACTTTCAGCGCGGCATTGATGCCCGCCATCAATCCCTGCGCGGCGGCTTCCTCATATCCCGTTGTGCCGTTGATTTGCCCCGCGTGGAACAACCCTTCCACCCGATGCGTTTCCAGCCACGGATGCAACTGATGCGGCGGCACATAATCGTATTCGATGGCGTATCCCAGCCGGATGATTTCGGCATTCCGCAGGGCGGGCATACTGCGAACCATCTCCCATTGCGTATCTTCCGGCATACTGGTGTTGAACCCCTGCAAATAAACTTCGGTGGTGCGCCAGCCCTCCGGTTCCAAAAAAAGTTGATGGCGCTCTTTATCGGCGAACCGCACAATTTTATCTTCGATGCTGGGGCAGTAACGCGGACCTACCCCCTCCACCACGCCGGTGAAAAGGGGAGCGCGGTCGAGATTCAGCCGGATGACATCGTGCGTTTCCGGTTCGGTGTAAATGAGATAGCACGCCAGTTGCGGACGCCAGTCGGTTTGTTTTTCGATGGGATATGCGGGATGCAGTGGCTCGTCCAGCCATGCCGGATAGCCCGCCGGCGGCTCGAAACTGAAATGGAGCGGCGTTTCGCTGCCGTAAATGGGTTCGGTCAGACTGAAATCAATGGTGCGCGCATCGAGTCGCGGCGGCGTGCCCGTTTTCAGCCGCCCCACATCGAAACCGAGTTGGCGCAGACTGCCCGACAGTTTGATGGCGGCTTTTTCGCCGAGCCGCCCCCCTTCGGTGATAAAATCGCCGGTGATGATGCGCCCACCCAAAAACGTGCCGGTGGTCAGCACCACCGTTTTGGCGAAAAATTTGAAGCCGGTGGAAGTTTGCACCCCGCGCACGCGGTCGCCCTGCACCAGCAGCCCGTCCACCAGCGCCTGTTTCAAATGCAGGTTCGGCGCGTTTTCCAGCACATATCGGGCATACGCGGCATACCGTTTTTTGTCTGCCTGCGCGCGCAGGGCATGCACAGCGGGACCTTTGCTTTCGTTCAGCAATCGAATTT
>JALVZI010000229.1 GCA_027022125.1 Anaerolineae bacterium
TACGGTGGGTGTTTCCGCCGACCGTCGCTGGTATGGTTATGGCGCGCTGGGGTGGTCATCGGTGCGGGAAATAGCGGCGACCCTCCGCGCCGCGGTGGACATCATCCTGCGCCGCCCCGCGCCCGTTCTCGGCGAGCCGATTCCGGTCAATTGAAAAGGCAAAAGGCAAAATGCAAAATGACAATCGAAAATTTTACATTTTACATTTTACATTTTTAATTGTACTCGCTTTTGCCGTGCGGATTTACCGGCTCGATTTTCAGAGCATTTGGTGGGATGAAGGGCACAGCATTCAGATGGCGTCTGCGCCGATTGCCGAAATTCCCACCCTGCCCGGTATGGATGTGCATCCGCCGGGCTTTTTTGCCATGCTGCACGGCTGGATGGCACTTGCCGGGCGCAGCGAGTTTGCCCTGCGCTATCTGTCGCTGGTGTTCAGCGTGCTGACGGTGGCACTGCTGGTGCGATTCGGGCGGCGTATGGGCGGCTGGCGCGTCGGGTTGACCGCCGGATGGCTGGCGGCGCTGTCGCCGTTTTATGTGGCGTATGCGCAGGAAGTGCGCATGTATGCCGCCGTGACCCTTTTCGCGCTGGCGAGCATCTATTTTCAGTGGGAAGTTATGTTCGGGCGGCGGGCATCCGCGCGGAAAAACGCCATATTTTACGCGATATTCACTGCGGCGGCGCTGTACACCCATTATTTCACCCTGTTTCTGCTGGCGGCGGAAAACTTGCTGTGGCTTGGCTGGGTGATGTCTCACCGGCGGCAAAAATCGCGGTGGATGGTGTGGCTCGGCGGGCAGTTGGGCACGCTGGCGCTCTTTTCGCCCCAACTGTGGATTGCTTCCCGGCAGATTTCGCAGTATGCCAACCCCAACCTGCAACCGCCGACACTCGGCTATTTTGTGGCGCACAGTTGGCAGGCATATACCATCGGGCTGGCGTTTGACCCCGCCCGCGCCGCGCCGTTACTGTGGGCGATGGCGGGGTTCATCGCTGCGGGGACGGTGGCTCAAAATGCAAAATGCAAAATTCAAAATGCAAAGTTGTCGAAACATTTTACATTTTACATTTTACATTTTGCACTGTTTGCTGTTCCGCTCGCGCTCTATTTCATCGTGCTGCAAGCCCGACCCTCTTATGAACCGCGCTACATGATGCTCGTCACACCGTCCCTTTTTTTGCTGATGGGACTGGCATTCGCGCCGAAAAATTGGGCGTCGGCGGGGATGGGGCTGGCAGTAGCGGCGATTTTTGTGTTGGGATTGCGCGGTTATTTCACCGATACCGCATTTTTCAAAGATGATTCGGCGGGGGTGACAAACTGGCTCGCTGCCGAAACCACCCCTGCCGACATTGTGCTGGTGGATGTGCCGCACCCATTCCACTATTACGCCGACCGCATTCCCGCCCCCACCGAGTATCTTTTTGTGGATGTGCATACCGCCGCCGATGTGCTGAACCGAAAAGCGCGCGGCAGAAATCGGCTGTATTGGGTGACGTGGCGCGGCAGCGATACCGACCCGCGCGGCGTGATACCGTTTTTGCTGTGGAAGGAAGCGGGCGCGCCGCAGGGCGAAAGGGCGTTTCGCGGGTATCGAGTGCAGTGGTGGCAACTGTCGGGCGCGCCGTTCAGCCTGCCCACCGACCTGTCCCCCGCCGATGTGAATTTCGATAATGTGCTGCGGCTCGACGGGCTGGCATTCAGCGAGTCGGTGGCGGCGGGCGGCGCGGCATGGGCAACCGTGCATCTGTCGCTGCAGCAACCCACCGCCATAGACTACAAAATTTCGCTGCGGTTGCGGGCGGCGGATGGGCGCGTGCTGGTGCAATCGGATAAATATATTCTGAACGACCGCCATTTTCGCACCTCGGCGTGGGTTTTGGACGACCCCGCGCTCAATCAGGCAATCAACGTTTTTCTGCTGCCACTGCCGGAGACGGTCTCGCCGGGGGCGGCGACGCTGGAAGCGGTGGTGTACAATGGCGCTACCGGCGATTCAATCGCCGCGTATGGCGTGCCCACCACCAACGGCGATATGGTTTCGGCGCAGATTGGGAAGGTGATGTTGACCATTCGCTGAGAAAAAGTGTTGTTGGTATTCATATTGTGTGAAAACGTAAAACGTGAGACTTGCAACTCTGCAACCCTGCCACCCCATTCGCAGATTCACCTGTTCGCTCATTCGCGAATTGCCAAAAAACCGGCGCTGCCACAACGCCGGGGCTTTCGAGCGGAAAGCAGGGGGGTAACGGGGGCACACCTCCGCCGACTCCATCGTTTCCCAAAAAGTAAAAACCGGCGCAGCGGAGACGCCGGGGCTTTCGAGCGGAAAGCAGGGGGGTAACGGGGGCACACCCCCGCCGACCACCATTCCCCGAAAAAGTAAAAACCGGCGCTGCCACGACGCCGGTTTTTGTAGAAGGAGGAGGGAGGATAAAAATTTGTGTGAGCCACAACTCTGTAAAAAAGTATAGCGGCGTAACATTAAAAGAATCTGAATGGAAGGTTAATTGTTCATTAAAGAATTTGTTTTTTGCCATTTGCCACTTGTCATTCGCTGACCGCCGACCGCTGATTGCCACCCCATTCGCAGATTCACCCATTCGCTCATTCGCAAATTACCCAAAAAACCGGCGCAGTCGAGACGCCGAGACTTTCATACGGAAAGCAGGGGGGTAACGGGGGCACACCCCCGCCGACCCCATTGTTTCCCAAAAAGGAAAAACCGGCGCAGTCGAGACGCCGAGACTTTCATACGGAAAGCAGGGGGGTAACGGGGGCACACCCCCGCCGACCCCATTGTTTCCCAAAAAGGAAAAACCGGCGCTGCCACGACGCCGGGGCTTTCATACGGAAAGCAGGGGGGTATCGGGGGTACACCCCCGCCGACTCCATCGTTTCCCAAAAAGGAAAAACCGGCGCTGCCACGACGCCGGTTTCACAAAGGAGGAGGGAGGATATAATTTTTTATTAGCATGCCACTTGCTAATTACAACTACATTATGCCCCGCCAAGATTAAAGTAATCTGAAAGAAAGATTAATGTTACATTAGAAAATTCCCCCATTCCGAAAAGTGCCATCCGCGAGTTGGGCACGGCAACTCACTTCTGCTATACTCTGTTTCAAGAAAAACCGGGTGGAAACCGTATGCGAAACGCCGCGCTCACCGAAAAACTCACCGCGCCGGTACTGGCGGCGCTGATACTCCTGCCTCGACTCATCGGGCTGAACCATATCGCCCTGCCCGCCGAAACAGAATCCGCCGCGGCGATTCTGCACCGGGCGCAATCCACCATCACCCCCGCCGACCTGCTCCCCTTCCGCGCGGCAGCCACAGAC
>JALVZI010000230.1:0-570 GCA_027022125.1 Anaerolineae bacterium
CATCGGCACGGCAACTCCCGGCAGGTTCGATGACCGGCTGGCGGGCAACGCCACCATTTCCCAAAACAGCAACCGGTTCACGGTTCCCCCCACCGATGAAAAAGAAACGGCGGAAGTGCTGCGCGCGCTCATCCCTCGCTTTCAAACCGATTACCGGTTGACCATCGCGCCGGAAAGTTTACCCGAAGCCGCCCGGCTGGCGAAACGCTATCTCACCGAAACCCCGCTGCCCGGCGCGGCGGTGCATCTGCTGCACCGCGCCTGCGCCCTGCTGAATATGAGCGCGCACGGACAACCGGTGGGCAACATCCCCGCCGACCGCACGCTGAATCCGGAAGATGTGATGGTGGCGGTCAGTATGCTCACCGGCATTCCCGTTTCCAGTATGGGCGCGGACGAGCGCAACCGGTACGCCCACATGGTGGAACATCTGCACAAACGAATCATCGGGCAGGATGAAGCCGTGCTGGCGTTGAGCCGCGCGGTGAAAATGGCGCGCGTCGGGCTGAAAGACCCCAAACGCCCCATCGGCTCGTTTCTGTTTTTGGGACCGACCGGCGTCGGCAAAAG
>JALVZI010000230.1:580-3341 GCA_027022125.1 Anaerolineae bacterium
CGCGCCGGTACAGTGTGGTGCTGTTCGATGAGGTGGAAAAAGCGGCGGTAAAAGTGTTCGACCTGCTGCTGCAAATTATGGATGAAGGGCGATTAACCAGCGGCAAAGGGGAGACGGTCAGTTTCCGCGAAACGGTTATTCTGATGACCAGCAATATCGGCGGCAGATTTTTGGCGAACCCGGAACTGTCGGAAGCCGCCGCCCGCGCCGAAACCGAACGCGCACTGAAAGCACACTTCCGCCCGGAATTTCTCAACCGGCTGGATGACATCATCTATTTCCACGCGCTTTCGGCGGAAGATTTGCGCCAAATTTTGGGGCTGATGCTGAAAAAGGAACTGAAACGGCTGGCGGAACAGCACATCTCGCTGGACATCACCGAAGCCGCCAAAACGTGGCTGCTGGCGCAAAACGACCACCCCGAATGGGGCGCGCGTCCGCTGCGGCGCATCATTCAGGAAAACATCCGCGCCCCCATGGCGGATTTCCTGCTGGAAAATAACCCGCAAGCGGGCGTCACCATCCGCGTGGATGCGGTGGACGGCGGGCTGAAATTTGAAGTTGCAGGCTGAAGCGGGTATGCTATCAAGAGAGGTGAATTATGGCTGAAACTTACACAGCAATCGGCAAACTTTCAAATGAAAAAACGGTAGTTTTGGAAAAAGCATTACCCATAAAAGAAGGTCAAGTGCGGGTTATCGTTCAACCTCTGTCACCCAAAACGGGAGATTTCCGGGAAAAACTGGCTGAAATCCGAAATTTTTTGGCAGACAGCGGTTACAAAAATCGCACCAAAACGCAAATTGATGCCGATTTAACGGCTGAACGTGATGCTTGGGATGATTGATAATGCGCCTTTACCTCGATTCCGCACCGATTATCTATCTGATTGAAAATGTGCAACCGTATGCTTCACGGTTGGAAGAGTATTTATCTCCGACAGACACAATTCAAGTGTGCAGCGATTTAACCCGATTGGAATGTCGCGTGCAACCGATAGCCAACGGGGAAACCGCACTACTGGCTGCATTCGACCGTTATTTTGCCGGCATCATCAGCGAAATCATCCCGCTTTCACGAGAGATACTTGACCTCGCCACGGTTATCCGCGCCGAGTACCGTTTCAAAACACCCGATGCCATCCATTTGGCGGCGGCAACCATCAGCGAATGCAACGCTTTTGTGACAAATGATAAACGGTTGCAAAATTATCGTGGTATTCCGGTCATTGTACCGTAAAATCGTCATTCGATTTTGGAGTGGTCAGCGGTCAGCCGTTAGCCGTCAGTCTGAACGCTGACTGCTATTCGCCCATTCGAAATGAGGAAGCATATGAAAAACGTCAAAACATTTGGTGTACAATCGAATCGGTATGCTCAAGCCAGACCAACCTATCCGAAAGCATTACCGGCATATTTAAGCAGTTTGACCCCGGAACACCGGCGGGTGTGGGATTGTGCCACCGGCAACGGTCAATTTGCGGTGGTGTGCGCCGATTTTTTCGCGGAAGTGGTCGCCACCGACATCAGCGCCGCCCAGATTCGCCATGCCATCCCGCATCCGAACGTGAAATACAGCGTCGGCACGGCAGAGGAACCGCCATTTAAAAGCACCGCTTTCGATATGATTGTGGTGGCGCAAGCCGTCCACTGGTTCGATTTGGAGCGGTTTTACGGGGAGTGCCGCCGTCTGCTGAAACCGGGCGGTGTGCTGGCGGTGTTCGGTTATGCGTTTCCATCCATCACCCCAAAAATTGACGCGCTGATTGACGAACAGTTGCTGCAACCGATTGACCCCTTTTGGGCGGCGGGAAACCGGCTGATTATGGATGCCTACCGCTCGCTGCCGTTCCCGCTGGCGGAAATCCGAGACATCCCCCCATTCGCGGTCGAAGTTGTGTGGAATCTGGAACAGTTTGTGGCATATCTGCAAACATGGTCGGCGGTAAAACGCTATATCACCGAAATTGGCACAGACCCCGTCGACACGATGGCAGATGCGCTGCGCGCCGCGTGGGGGTCGCCGGACGAGCGCCGCACGGTAAAAATGCCGCTGGCGCTGAAAGTGGGGCGGATGCAATGAACAATGGGAGTTGATAGGTGATTCGCCCATTCGCTATTCGCCACTCGCCACTATCTCTTTCGCCTCTGTCCACAGCGATTTCCACTCTGCCGCCGAGAGTTCTTGCAAAACCAGCCCGCGCCGGTGCGCCAGTTTTTCCACCCATTTGAATCTCGCTGTGAACCGCCGGTTGCTGCCGCGCAGAGCGCTTTCGGGGTCAACTTTCATTTTTCGCGCCAAGTTGACCACCACAAACAAAAAATCGCCAATTTCCGATTCGATGTCGGCGTGATTGTCCGCCGCGGCAATTTCGCGCGCTTCTTCCACCAGTTTTTCCAGCACGCCGTCAATCGTCTGCCACTCAAAACCGAGTTCCACTGCTTTTTGTGAGATGTTCAGCGCCTGCGACAGCGCGGGCAGGGTCGGCGGCACACCATCCAGCGCGGAGGGCAGGTCATCGCCGCCGTTGCCGTTTTCCGCTTTCTCTCGGGCTTTGATTGCCGCCCAGTTGGCGGTCACTTCTTCTGCACTGCTAACGGTCACATCGCCGAAAACGTGCGGGTGGCGGCGCACAATTTTTTCATCAATCGCCCGAATCACATCTGCCATTTGAAACTCGCCTGCTTCACTGCCGATTTGCGCGTGCAGCAAAATTTGCAGCAGCACATCGCCCAATTCCTCTGCCAGCGCGGGCATATTC
>JALVZI010000231.1 GCA_027022125.1 Anaerolineae bacterium
ATACAGGGGGGATGGGGGAAATTCGCTACCGGCGTTTGTTGCCGGTACATTATAATGTTTGTTTTGTCAAATTTTCGACTGCGTAACATCAGTGAACTAAATGAAACTTTTACGCTTCTCTCTTTTTTGCATCGAATTTTCACAAATTTCACAGATTTTATGCTTAAATTTGAGAAATTTGCGTTAATTTGATGCGGAAATCCGGTCAAACAAAAAGTTTCAATAAGTTTATTCTGAATAGCCCACATAGCGTATCGAAGGGTGAAAAATTGGCAAAATACTATTGCACACTGATCCGCTATTTGTTTTTCTAACCCTGCTGATATTATACGCTATTTTGAGTAATCTGTCAGTCGTAGAGATTACAATTGCAGTGTGAAATACGTCACATCGGCGTTTTCTGGGGGATATACTGAAACGGGAATAAGGGCGGCTTGCAAGCCGCCCTTGCGATTTTTTGAGAAACTGGGAGATGAAATCGACGGAATGTTGTTGTATACCGCTATCTTTTGCGGTGGGGAATAGTTGGCATTCCTGATGAAGGCACGGTAATGGACACATCGGGCATGGTAGGAATTGTTACACCCTGCAAACCAGGCAAATTTTGCAGCGCCCCCATTGCGGAACTCAGTTGAGCAATACCTGCCTGTGCCTGCGAGAGGTCTCCGTATGCCAATCTTTGCGTCACATCATTTATTATCCCCGATAATTCTTGCAGTTGCGGGATGTTGGTGGCATTCAAACTGGCGGCGGCATTTGCGCCCTGCTGTGCCAGCGCATTCAACTCATCGGCGGTGAGATGGTAATCTTCCATCGCGGCTTGCCCCGTTTGCGAAAATTGCACCAATTGTTGCAATGCGGCAGCGGGCTCGGCGGCAATTTCTGTGGGAGCGATTGCCGTCACTGTGTTGATGCGATTTTCTTGTGCCGTTTGGTATGCGTTTTGCCACGCTTGATAATCTACCGGATATTCGGCGACATATTCGCTGATAAGTTGCGCGGTGGCAACCAAATCATCCAAATCATCGGCGGTGATGGTCATGCCATCTTCAATCAGTGCTTCAATTTGAGCCATCGTGTCGTTCAATTGCAACACGGCATCGGTGAGTGCCTGCAAATCTTGGTCGATTTGGTCTAACTCATCAATTGCATCGTATGCCAAATCGCCGTAAAGGTCATGGTACAGTTGCAGCAACTCATCGGCATATTCGATGGCGGCTTCGGCGTCAACATAATAGACATTGGCTGATTGCACTTCTTCTTGTGTGACGGTTCCATCTGCTGTGGCGGCATTGGCGGCATCGGAATACGCTGCTGAGCTGGCATACGCCTCGGCGACAGCTTCATCAATCAGCGCCGCGAGTTCATCTTCTGTCATCGTGGCGACGGTATCTTCGGGAATGGCAGTGGGAGCAACTGACGGTGCAGTTGTCGGGGCGGGGGTGGCTGTGACCACCACCGGAGTCGCACTGGGAGTGGGCACAACCAGCGCGTTAGCGGTTGCGGTGGCATTTACGGCGGCATCAATTTGCGCTTGCATCGCTATTTTCGCGTTTTCTGTGGCGGCAATAGCCGCATCAATGGTGGCTTTGGTGTCTACTGGTTGAGCCGTCGGCGCGGCAGATTGTTGACACGCTGTTAGTAAAACTACAATTATCAGTGTTAAAAAAAAGTAAATTTGTTTGTTCATTTCTCATTATCCTCCATCATTATCTTCGGTAGAAGGTTGATTTTCTTTAATTTTATCACCGAATTTTTTATGATACAGTGCAATGAGTAACGATACCGGTGTGAAATTTGTTACACAGAAATAGCGATGCTCATCTGCGCCGGTTTTTCAGCGCGCGGAGTGTGCCCCACGCCGATAGCATCGTCCAGCCGATGACCACCGCCGCGCCGAGCAATTGTGCATTCAACTGCGCCGGAAAATCGAGCGTAATATTGCCCGTCACACCGTTCCAGCCGCCGCCCGTCGAGCCGTCGGCAACCAGTCCGACCGCCAGCCAACCGAGCGTCCCCGGCACGGCGAGCATCGCGCCGGCGGTGATGGTGTCATCCAGCCCCAGCCGCCGGTCAATAAAATAGACCACCGGCGGCAGCAGCGCCCCCGCAATGGCGCCGAGCAGCACCGCCTGCCACGGCAGCATCAGCGCTGCGCCGGCGACAGTTATCGCCAGCCCGGCAATTGCGCCGCGCGCGGTCATCAGCACATCAATCTGCGCGGTGGTGAATTGGCTGTACAGTGCAGCGACGGTCAAACCGGCAAACGCGCCCAAAGAGCCGTTCAGCGCGGCGCGGGGAATTGCCAAATCGGTGGCGGTGGGAATATGCTGTCCGTTGGCGGCAAATGCCCAACTCCACAGCACCAGCCCCAATCCCAGCAGGCTCAGCACAGGCAGGTATGCGGTGGGCATTGGTGTTTCGGGGAAAGTGTCGGCGGGTTCCGGCGTTTCTTCCGCTTCCGGCGATTCGGGTTCGACCGGAGCGGCAGGTTTGGTGACCCACAGCGCAGTCAGGGTTGTCACCCCGGCGATAACCAGCGGCAGGGCGATACCGGCATCCACAAAACCGTGTCCCATTTGCAGGTTGATGCCCAAATTTGCCAGCCAACCGCCGCTCCATACCCAGTTTCCCGCCAGCGGGTAGATGACCGCGCCGCCGACAGCGCCGAAAATTGCCAACTGCCACCATTTTGCGCGGTGGAACAACGCCAGCGCGGGCAGAACCGTGACCGCTCCCAGCAGTGCCGCGTGTCGCAAAAACAAATCGTACACGCCGGGCGTGGTTGCCGCGCCGAGCAACATCCAGCCGCGCAGCCCGACAAATCCCCAATTCGGTCCGAATGACGGCGACAGCGGCGACCAGTTCCAATATAGTTCCGCAAAATCGGGATGCGGATTGCTGACGGCAACCCCGCCGAATTCAAACGCGAATCCGGCGAAAAAATATGCCAGCACAGCGATGCCCCACACTGTCAGCGCGGTGATTGCCGCTTGCGGCGCATCGGTTTCGGCGTTGGGCAGCGCGCTGATCGACAGCAGCAGCAATCCCAGCGGCAGCAGCAGTAAAAATCCGGCGGTGCTGGTGGCTTGCGCCAGCGGCGGGGTTATGTCGCCGGATTGCGCGGCAACGGGCATCGCCGCCACCGCCAGCAGCATTATCGACAGGATGAGTGATTTGGAAAGTGGTTTCGGCATGGATGTATCCCTTTCGGTTTAAAAGTTTACTTAGAGTTTACCTTGTGATACAATAATGGGCGAATAGCGAATAGCGAATAGCGAATAGCGAATAGCGAATAGCGAATAGCGAATGGGCGACTTGAAACCAGAAACTCGAAACC
>JALVZI010000232.1:0-643 GCA_027022125.1 Anaerolineae bacterium
GGCACGATGACATCCGACAACGGGCAATACCATCTGACCATTCACGATTTACCCACCGACGAGCGTCCCCGCGAGCGACTGAAAAATTACGGCGCGGCGTCCCTTTCCAATGCGGAACTGATTGCCATTCTGCTGCGCACGGGTATCAAAGGCGAAAACGTGCTCAATTTGAGCGCGCGACTGCTCACCGAGTATGGCGGGCTGCTGGGGCTGGCACGGGCGGAATTCGGTGAGTTGGCGGCGCAAAAAGGGTTAGGTCCCGCCAAAGCCAGTCAGGTGAAAGCCGCGCTCGAATTGGCGCGGCGGCTGGTGCTGGCATCGCCGACCGCACGTCCGCAAATCACATCGCCGGGAGATGCCGCCAACCTGCTGATGTTGGAAATGGGCGGGCTGGCGCAGGAGCATTTTCGGGTGATATTGCTGGATACCAAACATTATGTGCTGGGAATGCCCACCCTGTATCAGGGAAATGCCAATTCTGCCATCATCCGCGCCGGAGAGGTTTTTCGCCCGGCGATAAAAGCCGGCGCCACCGCCATCATTCTGGTGCACAACCACCCGTCGGGCGACCCCACCCCGTCGCCGGAGGATGTGCAGGTGACAAAACGCATCATTGATGGCGGCAAAATGCTCGATATTGAAG
>JALVZI010000232.1:653-3331 GCA_027022125.1 Anaerolineae bacterium
ACCATATCGTTATCGGCAACCAGCGATTTGTCAGTTTGCGCGAACGCGGCTTGATTTGACGGCAAAAATGCAGGCAATACAATTTTTTCCCATTGGCGGAAGCGTGTTACAATAAATGTGGTTTTGATGATGAGATTTTCGGAGACCGAATGGTTTTTTCCCCAAACACGCTGTTGGCAATCGGTGGCGCAGCCGGATTCACCATCCTGCTGATTGCCGCGATTGCCCGCTGGTCAACAAAAGAAAACGGTATCCGTGCGCTGGCAATTTTTCTGCTGGCGGCGTTGTTTTGGAGCGGTGCGCACATCGCTGCCGGTAGTTCGGCGGTGCTGCCCCATTTTTCCGAAATGCTGATTGCCATCAGTTCCACCCTGCTGCCGCTGATTTTCGGTGGGCTGACGCTGGCATTTTTGGGCGCGAAAACCACCCTGCGCTGGTACAGCGGTATCGCGGTGGTAATAGCCGCCGCTTGGCTCGGCTGGTATTTCAACGTGGGGAATGTGGCGCAAAATATCGCCGCCGCGACGGCATCATCGGCGTATGCCACCTACTTTTGGGGTAATCGCGGATTGACCAACTTTATTTGGGGGGGTGTCATCCTCTTTTCGCTGGTGATGCTGCTGCTCTCCGCCCGAAAGCACCCGCAGTGGCAGTATCACAATCGCTATTGGTACTGGGCTGGCGGCACAATCGCACTGGCGGCGGCGGGCGCGGTTTCAATATGGGAACCGCATTTGATACTGGCAACCAATCTGCTGACCATTGCCGGTGTGCTCACCGTGGGTTACACCGCGCTGAACCACTATCCGCCGCCGATGCTGCACGTTTTTTCGCGTGCGGTGCAATCGATGATTGTGGCGCTGGCGGTGGGCGTTTTTATTTTTCTGGCACTCAGTGTGGCGTATCTGCTCACCTCGTGGAATGTTCCGTCGGGATGGGCGCTGGTGGTGATGGTGTCAATGGCGGTGGGATTGGGTTTGCTGCTGCCGTCGCTTGCCCGCGCCACCGAAACCGCCATCGACAGCGTGCTGTATGGCAATCACAACGATGAACTGGCAATCGTAAAAGAGTATAGCCGCAATGTGAAAACCGATTGGGATTTTTACAAACTCAGTCAGCAAGCCCTGCATTTTGTTTTGCAGGAAATCGGCGTGGCGCGCGGCGCGATATTCATCATTCACGGCGACGGCACGCGGCGCGTCACGGCGATGCTGGCGGCGGGTGCGGGAATGTATTCGCCCACCAGCGGTTTTTTTGCCCACGACGACCCGTGGTTTCGCCATTTGAAGCACGAACAAACTCCCATCAGTCGATATGATTTGGAAATGCTCGCCAAATTTCGCGGTATGGACGCGGACAGTCGCGCGTGGCTAGATGCGCTGGATGCCGATTTGTTTGTGCCGATGATTCTGCGGCAGGATGAACTTTCCGGCGTGCTGGTGCTCGGTGCAAAACCGGGGCACAGAAGTTTCTCTCCCCGCGACCTGCGGCGATTGGACGCGCTGGTCACACAAATTGCGCTCGATTTGGACAAAGCACGGCTATTCGGTCAACTCGGTTCGGTTAACCAAAAACTCGGCGAACTTTCGCAGGAATTCAGCACACTCGACCAGGGGAAGACCGATTTCATCTCCATCGCGTCGCACGAATTGCGCACCCCGCTGACGCATATTCACGGCTATGCCAGTATGCTACTGGAAGCCACCGAAAAAGACCTGCAAGACCCGCAATATCTGCAACACGTGTTTACCGGCATTGCCCGGGGCAGCACCCGGTTGAAACAGGTGGTTGACCTGATTTTTGATGTGAGTAAAGCCGATTATGGCGAACTGGATATTGCCCGCAGTATGCTCAGTTTGAGCGATGTGGTGCAACAAGCCATTGACGAACAATCGGAGCCGCTGGAAAAACGCGGGCACTCGCTGATAGTTTCCGGCATTGACCAACTGCCGTTTGTGGAAGGGGATATGGTGCGGTTGGTGCAAGCCATCAGCCAACTGCTGAACAATGCCATTAAATATACACCCGATGGCGGCACTATCACCATCACCGGACGGGTTTGGGATGGCGACAGCGATGACCAGCAGGTGGAAATCATCATCACCGATACCGGTATCGGTATTGACCCCGCCGACCAGCAGCGCATTTTCAGCAAATTTTATCGCGTGGATGATGTGGCGCACCACAGCACCAGCGATGTGAAGTTTAAAGGTGCGGGTCCCGGGTTGGGATTGCCGCTGGTGCGCGGCATCGCCGAAGCGCACGGCGGTAAAGTGTGGGTCAACAGCACGGAATACAATGAGGAAACCTGCCCCGGTAGCCAGTTCCATTTCGTTTTGCCGGTAAAAGCCCCCGAACCGGCGGCAACATCCAACGGCGTTTTTGAGTCGGATGACACCGGCGAAGTATCGCTGCAAGCCACCCGCCGCTGGACAGAAGAAGACATCGCACTGATAAAAGAGAAAATAGCCCAATATCGCCAGCAAGAGGAAGACGCCGGTGCTGATAACTGACACGGCTGAAAATCGAACGATTTTTCGGGAAAAACGCTAAAATCCGTAGTGCATCGTCCAACCTTAATTGTCGGGTTGTTGCCCGTGAAAAAATTAAACCACAGAGGCGCAGAGAAACAGAGAAAAATAAGATTTGAGAGCCGACTATACAGCAGAGTTTGTAAT
>JALVZI010000233.1 GCA_027022125.1 Anaerolineae bacterium
GTAATTTTGCTCTGTGCCGCTTGAAATTCGACCGGCTCGGGGGTGTAATTGAATTGCGCTTCGGCGGGTTGCAGGTATTGCGTGTACACAAAAAACGCCGCACTGCCCAACAGAGCGATGATGATGAGAAACGTGATGATGGTATCGGCGTTGATGAACGAACGCGGGCGACCGGCGACCGCCAAATCGAGATATTTGTCAACTTTTTGGGTAAATCCGTTTTTGAACGTTTGCCCGAAATCGCTTTCGGCGAGTGCGTTTTCCACCGTTTCCGGATCGAGTTCCAGATATTCCGCGTAATTTTTAATGAACCCGCGCGCCATCGGCAGGGCGGGGAACACATCAAATTTTTCTTCTTCTATCGCTGTGATGAATTGCGGTTTGATTTTTAAATCGGTTTCAATCTGTTCAAACGACAGATTTTTTTGTTCTCTGGCTTCTTTAAATAAGTTCCCAAAATTTCCCAACGGGCATCTCCTTGATGTTGCGTAGTTTTCTATGATAGTCTGACACCCGCAAAAGTCAAGTTTAACGCCCTACGAAAAACCGTCATTTGGGCAACAATTTTTCCCCAAAAGATAAAACTGAACATAATATTTGTTTTCCAAAATGCGCCCTTTCTGCTACACTATGGATATGAGCGAAATGCAACAACCGCCACCCGATTCGGTGCGCCGGGACGTGCTGGAACGGTTGGCACGGGGAATGTTAATCATCACTACCATTGCGACGGTGCTACTGGCGACCATCGTCGGTTGGCGGGTGGCAACCCGTCCAAGCGACCCGGCATCTGCCGCCGCACCGACGGCATCGCCGCAACCGTCCCCATCGCCCACACACGACCCCGCCAAACCGCTGGTGGGCATCGTCGCCGGACACAGCGGCTCCGATTCGGGCGCGGTGTGCCCCGACGGGCTGACCGAGGCGGACATCAACTTGACGGTGGCAGAAACAGTCATCGCCGATTTGCGCCGCAAAGGGGTGGATGCCATCCTGTTGCAGGAATTCGACCCGCGTTTGCGCGATTTGCGCGCCGATGCGCTGGTCAGCATTCACGCCGACAGTTGCAACATTCCCGGCGCAACGGGGTTCAAAGTGGCGCGCGCCACCGATAGCGCCATCCCGCAGGCGGAAGATGCGCTGGTGCGGTGTATCATCAAAACATACGGGGATGAAACCGGCTTGCCGCTGCATCCCGGCAGCGTCACCGATGATATGACCCAATATCACGCCTTTTACGAAGTTGCCCCCACCACGCCCGGCGCAATCATCGAAACCGGTTTTATGCTGGATGACCGCAACCTGCTAGAAAACCATCCGCAGACGGTGGCAAAGGGTATCGCGCGCGGCATTTTGTGTTTTTTGGGAGGTGATTTGGGTGGATAAAAAAACATTGCTGGACAAAATGCAATTCGACTGGCAGCGGCTGGTTTCGGCGGTGGAGGGTGTGCCGCACGATGAGTTGGAGCATGTCATCCTCGCCGACGGGCGGAGCATCAAAGCGGCGTGTAGTGTGCTGACCGCGTGGGACGGCGAAACGATGCGCCGCATCCGGTTTGCCACCGGCGAGCGCGCCGAGCCGCCGCACGACCCGCACGACAGCGAATATTGGTCGGCGTGGGCGGCACGCCAAATCGAAATTAAAAGCGTGATGCCTGTGCGCGGGGTGATGATTGATATGATTGGCACGCGCCGCCGCCTGCTGGAACTGATTGAATCGCTGGACGAAACGCAATTTGAACGCTGGCTCGCCACCGACCCGCACGCCGGGTCGCCGCGGTTTGCCGAAACGGCATCGCTGGTGGAGCAGTGGCGCGAAACGTGGAACGCCGCGCAACCTTCGGCGGGGAAAAAACTGCTCGGCGGGCTGAAAAGGTTAATTTTTCACCACAGAGACACAGAGACGCGGAGAAGTTAAAGTTTGTAGTAATGTTCAGTCGCAGATAAATAGAACACAGATGACACAGATGATACGGATGAATACAGATTTTCCTGTGTTTTATCTCACTGCGGCGGCATTTTCGTAGAGACGCCCAATTTGGGCGTCTCTACGGGGTTGATTAGGATGAGGGGATTTTCCCCCCTCCCTCAAAGGGAGGGGAAAGATTACAAAAATCATCGGTAATTTTTATAATAGACCTCTTGCAAAAATACCAAATTTGGTTTGAGATTGTTCTTGAAAGCAATGAAAGGTGATCTTTCGCTATATTTTCTCTGATGTCATTCCCGCGAAAGCGGGAATCCATAGTTTTATTCTGGATACCGGATATTTCCCTGCGGGAAATTCCGGTATGACAGACTTTTGCAAGAGGTCTAATGTCATTCCCGCCTGTGCCCTGCGGGTACGAAAGCGGGAATCCACAATGTCTCGCTATGGATACCGGATATTTCCCTGCGGGAAATTCCGGAATGACATTTAAAATTCGTGAAATTTGTGAAAATTTGTGGCTGAAATTCAGTCACACAAAAAGTTTCAACCAGTTCTATGTCTCTGGGACTCTCTGTGGTTCAATTCCTACCCTTTTTTCAGTAGGCTCATTGAAACGGAGGTGGACAATGCGCTATGATTACGATTTGATTATCGTTGGCGGTGGACCGGCGGGCGCAACGATGGCACTGTCGGCGGCGCGGGAAAATTTGCGCGTGCTGCTGGTGGATAAAGCCACCTTCCCCCGCGATAAAATCTGCGGCGACGCCATTCCACCGCGCTGCCATCCCATTTTGGCGGAATACGGGTTGGCAGACGCCATCGCGCGCGTTTCTCACGCCCGCGTCACCGGCGAGCGTGTTTTCACCCCCACCGAATCGCTGCACGTGAGTTTCGGCGAGCAGGCGCAGGTCATCTGCCCGCGCGTTCATTTCGACAGCATCCTGTTTCAAGCCGCCAAATCGAAAGTGGACACCCGCGAAAATTGCACCGTGCTCGATTTGCTGCGCGATGGCGGGCAGGTGTGCGGTATTCGCGCCCGCACGGATGGCGGCGCGCCGCTGAACATCACCGCCAAAATTGTCGCCGGAGCGGACGGATTCAACTCCATCGTCAAACGCCGCGCGGGATTGTACCACTATCAGCGACCCCATTGGGCGGTTGCTACCCGCGCCTATTATCGCGGCGTGCCGATTTCGCCCACCGAGTTCGAGATTCACTATTTCGATGAGGTTTTCCCCGGTTATCTGTGGATATTCCCCGTGGGCGACGGGCGGGTGAATGTGGGCGTGGGGCAGTTCCCATCCGACCGCACCCAAAATCGCGTTTCGCTGCGCGAATTGCACCTGATGCTGGTGCAGCACCCGTCGCTGAACGGGCGATTCGACCATG
>JALVZI010000234.1 GCA_027022125.1 Anaerolineae bacterium
CCTGACTCCCCCCCTACCCCTCACGGTGGAAGCCCCCGGCTATAACGAATGGCGGCGAATTTTGCGCCGGTTGCCGCAAGATTCCAGCGAACTGCCGCTGATTGTGCCGCTGGAACCGCACATTTTCACCGGAAAAGTTGTAGCGGTGGATACCGCCGAGCCGCTGCCCGATGTGACCGTTACCGCCAATGGCGAAACCGTGAAAACCGATGCTGCCGGGCAATTTCGGTTGGCGCGCATGCCGGTGGGCACAAAAATTTCCATCCGGCCCGATGACCGCTTTTTCCCCGCCGAAATGACATTCAACGGCGAAGCAGAAAGCGAAATAAAATTGCAGCCCCGTTCGCTGCAGGTGCAGGTGGTTGATGCCCTTTCCGGCGAGCCGATTCTCGGCGCGACCGTTTCTGTGGCAGAGCAAACGATGGAAACCACGCGGCAGGGCGTGGTTCAATTTACCCGCGTGCCGCAACAGGGAACGATTATTGCCGGACACCCGGCTTATGCCGCGCAAACGGTTCGGTATGCCGACCAACCGGCGGCAGTGGTCAAACTGCGCCCCAATTCCATTCAGGGCATCATCAGAGATGCCCATACCGGCGAGCCGCTGCCGCAAACGGAAATCGCTTTCAATGGAAAAATCATCACCACCGATGCGAATGCCCGCTTTATTTTGCCCGATTTGAGCCAGCCGCTCACCATTTCGCTGAAAATGATGGGCTATCATCCCGCAGAATTGAGCATTTCCCCCACCGAAAATAGCGTCGCGATGGATGAACAGTTTATCCAAACGCAAGCGTGCCAAAATCCGTCGGCAGAATCATCGGCGGCGTTGTGTATGGATTTTCTGCTGGAGCCGTTCAATCCCAAAGGCATTTACATTCCGTTCACGCTGTTGTCCCGTCCCGATGTTGTTTTGGATTTGATGAACATGGTTTCGCGCACGGAACTGAATGCGGTGGTGGTGGATGTAAAAAGCGACCGCGGTTCGCTGGCATGGGATAGCGCCGTGCCGCTCGCCGATGCGCTGGGGGTGGACGGCAATCGGGACGGTTGGATGACGCTGGATGAATTTGTCGCTGCGGCGCGCGAACGGAACATTTACACCATCGCCCGTATGGTCATTTTTAAAGACAATCCGTTGGCTTTTGGCAAGCCGGAATTGGCGGCAACTTATGCCGACGGTTCAATTTGGGTGGATGGCGAAGGGTTGGCATGGGCAAATCCGTTTGAACCCGCCGTGTGGGATTACAATATCGCGCTGGCAAAAGAAGTGGCGGCAATCGGGTTTGATGAAATTAACATGGATTACCTCCGCTTCCCTTCCGATGGCGACATCGGGGCGATAGTCTATCCGCAGGAAAATACCGCCGAAACGCGCACCACCGCCATCCGCACATTTGTCAGCAAAATGCGCGATGCGCTGCGACCGTATGATGTTTTTCTTTCGGCGGATGTGTTCGGGCTGACGGTGTGGGTTGACCCCGACAGCGATATGAATATCGGGCAGCGGGTGAAAGATATTGCCCCGTATGTGGATTATCTGGCGCCGATGATTTACCCGTCCACATTCATTCCCGGCAATTTGGGGTTGGATGACCCGTCGGCGTATCCGTATCAGGTCATCTATCGCAGTCAAATTGCCGCCATGGAACGGGTTGCCGCCCCCACGAAAGTTCGACCGTGGTTGCAAGCATATTGGTATTCGCCATACGAAATGCTGTTGCAGAAACAAGCCGCCAACGATGCGGGTTCGGCGGGGTGGATATGGTGGAACGCCGGCGGCGTGTATGATGAAAGCATTTTTGTGCCGTGATGCGTGAAACGGATAGGGATAGAGATAGGGATTCGTTGAATCGCTGACTCGCTGAATCGTATTGCGTGATGCGTGATGCGTGAAACGTGATGCGTGAAACGGATAGGGATAGAGATAGAGATAGAGATAGGGATTCGCTGACTCGTTGACTCGTTGAATCGTCAATTGCCACCCTGCAACTTTGAACCTGAAACTTGAAACCTGAAACACGAACCCCGACTTTGGACTTTGGACTTGAAACTTGGGACTAACCCGAAACCAGAAACCAGAAACCCATTTAAAAATGCCAAATGAGGGGCAGTATCAGCGCCACCAGCAGCAGATATAGCAAATTCAACCCCAACCCAACTTTGGTAAAATCGATAAATTTATAATTCCCCACCCCATAAATTAACACGTTTGCCTGATGCCCGATGGGGGTTAAAAACGCGGTCGAAGCGGCGATGACCACCGCCATCACAAACGGCTGCGGGTTGACCCCCAACCGGAATGCGGCATCAATGGCGATGGGCGCCACCAGCACCGTCGCCGCCGCATTCGACAGCGGTTGGGTGAGCAGCAGCGTGAGCACATAAATTCCCAGCA
Organism: Anaerolineae bacterium; assembly: GCA_027022125.1. Classification (GTDB taxonomy): domain Bacteria; phylum Chloroflexota; class Anaerolineae; order 4572-78; family 4572-78; genus JANTHQ01. Next base: position 2,399 of record JALVZI010000234.1, read on the forward strand.
ACACCCCCAGCGGACCCCAATGCTGCGTTCCCTGCACAATTTTATCCGCCAAAAGTTGCGCTGTGCCCGTTTTTTCCATCGCAATACCCAGCGGCAGCATCCCGGCAATCAAAAAGATGGAACGCCACTGAATGGCGCTGTACGCTTCATCAATGCTCAACACTTTCAGCAATACCATCGCGAACCCCGCCGCCACCGCCGCGACGGAAATATGCACCCAACCCATCGTGACCACCAGCAGCATTGTACCCATCACTACCAGCGCGACGGGGGCTTTTTCGGTGCGGCGTCGGTCTTCCACCACCGGTTCCAGCAGCAACAGCCCGGGGTCGGTATCAACCAGATGAAAATTCTCGCGGTGTCCCTGCGCCAGCAGCACATCACCAATTTGAATGGGCGTATCCGCCAATTTTTTGCGGATGGGATGTCCGGCGCGCCACAGCGCCAGCACCGTCAATTTAAATTGGTCGCGGAAATGGGCAGATTTTAAAGTTTTGCCCACCAGTTTCGATGAGGGCGCAACCAGAATCTCGGCGATGGAGGTTTGGTTGCTCTGCAAATCGCGGTCGCTCAATGCCACATCGGGACCAATTTTAATGCCCTGCTGTTCTTTTATTTTCAGCAGCGTTTCCAGATTGCCTTTGACCAGAAAAACATCGTTGGCGGCAATCGTTTCGGAACTGCGGACAGGCAGACTGCGGCTAACCAGCCGGCGCGTGCTGGATAACTGCGGCGAAATGCGGGTGATGGGCGATTGGTTCAATTTGCTGATGATGGTTAAATCATACTCTTCGCCGAATTTACTTTCTTCGATGGTTTTGCCCACCAGCGGCGAATCGGGCAAGATGGTCAACTCGGTGGCGTAATCTCTGATTTGGTAACTGCGCGCCAAATCGTCTTTTACCGATGTGCTGGGA
>JALVZI010000235.1:0-2347 GCA_027022125.1 Anaerolineae bacterium
CGATTTTACCACCGCCGCCGGTTCTTTTTCACGCAGGATGATGGCGAACATCTGCTCGTCATCAACCATATTCCACAGCCCGTCGCTGCACATCAGCAGCCAATTTCCGGCTTGCACGGTGATATGAGTGATGGTGGCATCTACCGGCGACCCCTGCCCGATGGCTTTGGTGATAATATGCGACAGACGATTGTTATTCCGCTCTGCATCGGAAATAATGCCGCTGGCAGCCAGTTGCGCCACCCACGAATCATCATCGGTGAGTTGCACAAAATCGGTTTCGGTTGCCAGATACACCCGGGCATCTCCGGCATGGGCAATATAAACTTGCGGCAAGCGCGTTACCACCACCACGATGGTCGCGCCCATGCGCCGCACCTGCGCCGCCTCTGCCGAGGCTTGCCGCACCACATGGTTGGCTTTTTCGATGGCGTTGGTCATTGCGGTAGACATGGCAACAGGTGTGTTCGGTGTATCGGGCAGCGCCATCACCAGCGATTGCCCCACCGAGGTGGCAGAAAGCCGGCTGGCAACATCGCCCGCTTCGTGCCCACCCATACCATCGGCAACAATATACACCCCCGCTTGCTCGTGCACCCACACATAATCTTCATTGTGGATTGCCACTTTGCCGGTATCGGTTTTCGACGCCATTACAACTTTCACGCATACGCCTCCGCCATGTTTATGCCATCATCTTTTGTTGACTGCGGGAATAACAAACCAAAATGTCGAACTTTTGTCGGCATTTGAGTCAACACCGATTGTTCCGCCATGCGCTTCCACAATTCTGCGGGAAATTGCCAGCCCCAGCCCGACACTTTTTTCGCCGCCGGTGGGTTTTGCAGAAAGTTTGGCAAAATCTTTAAACAGGTTTTTCCGGTCTTCATCGGTGATGCCGGGACCTTCATCCGACACTTTGATGCGGTAGCCGTTGGGCACTTTTTCTGCGCCAATGCGCACCGTACTGCCCGGCGGCGAATATTTTATCGCATTCGATACCAAATTATCAATAACCTGCCGCACCCGCACCGGGTCTGCACTCATTTTCATATCGGGAAAATCCTCGAGAACAATTTTTGTACCTTTGGGAGTCGCCATCATCGCATGGCGGTTCGCCAATTGTGTCAAGAATGAGTGTAGCGAGAAAGTTTCAAACCGCAATTCCAGTTTCCCAGATTCGATGCGGGTGACATCCAGCAAATCATTTAGCAGTGAAAGCATGTGGGTAGATTGCACACCAATATCTCGCATCAACGACGTGCGCTCTTCTGCCGTTAACCGGATTTCCGCATCCGAAAGCAGGTCGGCAATCATACGGATATTGCCGATGGGTCCGCGCAGGTCGTGGGTGGCAATGCCCAAAAAGGTGCTTTTCAACTCGTTTACCCGCACCAACTCGGCATTGGTGCGCTCGATTTCTTCCTTTTGTGCCGCCAGTTGAGACACCAGTCGCCCTTTTTCCAGTATCACCGACAGTTGTTCGGCGATTTCCATAAATATATCCACATGCACGTGAGAATACATGTGGGGTTCCACACTGGAAAAGAAAAGAAACCCCACCGGCTCGCCATTGTTTATCAGCGGACACGTCAGCGATGAGCGCATACCTTCTTTCACAACCAAACCGGTCGAAATGGACGTGGGTTTTTTCCGCAGATATTCCTCCAAATCGCCGATGATGCGCGGCTTGCCGGTTTCCAGCACGGTTTTCAAACTACTGCTGGCGAGTTTATCGGTAAAACCAACGCTCAAATGCAGGGGGCGGTCGCTTTTGGTCCAATACGCCCGCACCGTTTTGCCATTAGAATCAATCAATGAAAACCCGATGCGGTTGTACGGGATAACATCTTTAAAATGCTCATACACCATCTCTAAAATATCTTCCAGCAGCAAACCGGCGTTGATGCTGGCGGTTATTTCGTTAAGGCGTTCTCGTTGAAGTTGGCGAGTGTGAAGGGTGTTTGCCAATGTTGTAATAGCAGAGTACAGCGGCGCATGTGGCTCTGATTCGGGGGTTGTTAATGATACATCGTAATGCCCGGCTTGTAATTGTTCGATTGCTTGCAGCAATTCCGTAATACTTTCATTGTTGCTGCCCGGCGACTGACGCGCCATAGTTCCTCCATATCGCATATCTTTATGCAAATGATGGTGGTGAGCAAACTTATTTTCTCTATGAACTGGTTGAAACTTTTTGTGTAACTGCATTTAAGCCACGAATTTTCACAAATTTCACGGATTTTTAATGAACTAAATGAAACTTTTACGCTTCTCTCTCTTTTTTGCATCGAATTTTCACAAATTTCACAGATTTTATGCTTAAATTTGAGAAATTCGCGTTAAT
>JALVZI010000235.1:2357-10673 GCA_027022125.1 Anaerolineae bacterium
ATATTCTGAAAATCGTGGTGTCGCTGTGCGAGTATTCCGGCGAAACACCCCATTTATCACCGAAACTGATTGATGAAGCGTGCGAATCGTATTTTGTCGATACCGAACGCGCCGTCATCAACAAACGCACGCTTGCTCGCGTTCAGTAGCGGTTTTCCGCACAGAGCTAAATGAAACTTTTGAATAGCGTGCAAAAATCACAGAAACACACGGCATTTTTTATGATGAACTAAATGAAACTTTTACGCTTCTCTCTCTTTTTTGCATCGAATTTTCACAAATTTCACAGATTTTATGCTTAAATTTGAGAAATTCGCGTTAATTTGATGCGGAAATCCGGTCAAACAAAAAGTTTCAACCAGTTCTCTGCGTATTTCGTGTTGCGTAAATTACGCAGTACGCAACACGAAATACGTTTGCCGAAAATAGCCAGACTGTCCCCTGAATAGTTACCCCCAATCACCAATTTCTATCCGCCCAGATAGGCTTTTTTCACATCCGGGTTGGCGAGCAGGTCGGCGGATGGTCCTTCCAGCACGATTTGCCCACTTTCCAGCACATAGCCGCGCTGAGCGAATTTCAACGCCAATCGAGCATTCTGTTCCACCAGCAAAATTGTTGTGCCTTCTTCGTTGATTTTCTTCAGGGCAGCGAACATATCCATCATCAGCAGGGGCGCCAACCCCATCGAAGGCTCATCGAGCAGCATGATATTTCTGCCGCTGATGAAGGCGCGTCCCACTGCCAGCATTTGCTGTTCGCCGCCGCTCAGCGTTTCGGCTTTTTGCCACTGTCGCTCTTTAAGGCGCGGGAAAATGGAAAAGACCCACTCCATATCTTTTGCCACCGCGTCGCGGTCTTTGCGGGCAAATGCCGATAGCGTGAGGTTTTCTTGCACGGTCAGGTTGCCAAAAATGTGACGCCCTTCCGGCACATGCGAAATGCCCAGTTCGCTGACGATTTTGTCGGCGGGATAATCCACCAAATTTTTGCCGTCGTATATTATCTCCGACCCCGCATCGGCTTTAACCAATTGCGAGATTGCGCGCAGCGTGGTGGTTTTCCCTGCGCCATTCGCGCCGATGATGCAAACGATTTCCCCTTTTTGGATGTTGAAGGTGATACCGTGCAGGGCGGTGATTTTTCCGTATGAGACTTGAAGATTTTTTACAGATAGCATCAGGTATCCAAATCCTTCCCCAAATATGCTTCAATCACCAGCGGGTTATTTTGGATTTCCTCCGGTGTGCCTTCGGCTATCACTTCGCCGAAAACAAGCGTTTGAATGCGTTCGCACAGTTCCATCACAAACTTCATGCGGTGTTCAATCAAAAAGATTGCCAGCCCCAACTCGGCGTGAACATGGCGGATGATGGACATCATCTCTTTCAGTTCTTCCGGGTTCATACCTGCGGTCGGCTCGTCCAAGAAAAGGATTTTCGGTTCTACTGCCAGCGCCCGCGCCATTTCTATGCGGCGCAAAATGCCGTAGGGCAAGTTGGTTACTTTTTGGTCGGCAAATTTATCTGCCCCCACCAATTTTAGCAGACGATGGCTCTTTTCTTCGATTTCCGCTTCTTGTTTGTAACGGGCGGGCGTGCCAAAAAATGCGCCAATCAGCCCGTAGGTGATGTGCGAATAGTTTGCCATATTAATGTGTTCCAGCACGGTCATATGCCGCCACAATCGCAGGTTTTGAAAGGTGCGCCCAATGCCCATCGAGGCGATTTCGTGCTGTTCGCGCCCGATGAGATTTACGCCGTTGAGGGTAATTTCGCCTTCGGTGGGGGTGTACACGCCGGTTATCAGGTTGAAAATGGTACTTTTGCCGGCGCCGTTGGGTCCAATCAAACCGCGGATTTGCCCGGCTTCGATGGCGAGGTTGTAATCGTGCACGGCGCGCAACCCGCCAAAATAGTGTGTCATGTGTTTGACTTCGAGTAATGCCATTTTTGTTACCTCGTTCGCTATTCTTTGGGTGCGATGATGGCGTGCACATCAAATTCTTTAAAGGCAATCAATCCGGTGGGACGGAAAATCATCACCAAAATCAGCAAAACGGGGATGATAATCCATTTGTAAATTTCAAGCGGGCGCAAGGCTTCGCTGAGCAGGTTGAACCCCACTGCGCCGACGATAGAGCCGTACACCGAGTTCAGCCCGCCAAAATAGACCATTGCCAACACTTCTGCCAGTTTTTGCAGTCCGAAGGTTGCCGGGTTGACATAGCGCAGCACATGGGCAAATAATCCACCGCCGATGCCCGCCCAAAATGCGGAAAACATAAACGCCACCATTTTGGTGCGGCGAGTGTTGACGGTCATCGCGTCGGCGGCAACCTCATTGTCGCGCACGGCGTTTAGCGCTTTGCCCATTGTTGAGCGCACAAAATTATTCATAATCCACACGCCTAAAGTAACCCAAATGAACACCACCGTAAAATTTGCCCAGTCAGGTTGGCTGCTGAGCCCACGGGGTCCGCCGACCACTTCTAGATTTTCGATGAAACTTTTGACGATGAAGGTGAATGCCAGCGAGATAATTGCCAAATAGTCGCCACGGGTGCGAAATGACGGAATGGCGACGACGAGCGAGCCGATGGCGGCAATGATGCCGCCCAAAAGTAACGCCAGCGGAAAGACGAACACGCCCCAACTGTCGGGGAAGATGGCGGGACCGAACAAATTATCGTTGGCAAACATAGAGACGGAAATAACCGATGCGCCGTATGCTCCCAATGCCAGAAAGCCTGGTGTGGAACACGAAAATTCGCCCATGTAGCCGTTGATGATGTTTAAACTGAGCGTGACCAAAATGGCGATGAATGTCAGGCGCAGCACCAAATTTCGATAGTCGTTGATGCTGCCCCAAATTTGCAGGGTGCCGTACAGCAAAATTAGGTGTATCAGCGCCGAGACCGCCATCGGGTAGCGCAGCAGCCACGCCGAGAGTTTGTTGCCCACCGAGGTGGTCAATCGGGCGATAATTGCAATGGGAAAAATGTAAATCAACAATACATAAACAATTGCGCTGGGAATGAGCAACGGGGTTTTGAGCATCATTACAAACCCGAACAACACGGGAATTTTGCCCAGCCCAAGCATATACGCCAACGGTCTGCCGACCAGTTGTTCCAATATAACGGCGGCAAATGCCCCGACCAGCCAACTGAGCATCGAAACGCGGGTAAAGGGTTGCCATGCTTTTGCCAGCCGACCGGTTTTTGCGCCGGTGGTTGAGGTGTTTGTTTTTACTGCCATCGTTTCATCCTTTTTAGGTGAACGGAATATACCAATGCCGATTACAGCCGTAACCGGGCGCTATATGCTTCGCCGAATAATCCGTGTGGACGGAAGGTGAGAATTATCAAAATGATGGAATATGCGATAAGGTCGCGGAAGGTGGACGGAAAGATGGTGGCGGTGAAAATTTCAATAAACCCGAGCAAGAATCCGGCAAATGCCGCCCCCAATATGGAACCGCGTCCGCCCAAAATTGCCGCCACAAAGGCTTTCCAACCGATGAGAATGCCCATATACGGGTCTAAAATGGGGTATGCCACCCCGTACAGAATACCTGCCGCCGCCGCCAATGCCGAACCCAAGCCGAAGGTCAGCGCGGCAATCAGGTTGATGGGAACGCCCATCAAAGGGATGATGGCAAAATCGTACGCCATCGCGCGCATTGCCATTCCCCATTTTGTTTTGGTGATGAACAGGTGCAACACCAGCATTAAAAACAGGGCAACACCCACAATCATTATTTTTTTATTGGTAACATTTACCCCGGCGATGTTATAGGTTTCGGTGGCGATGAGCGGGGGGAAACTGAGCCGTTGTGCGCCCAGCAGCGCCAGGTTGCCTGTTTCCAGAATGATGCCAATCATCAACCCGGTGATGGCAGCAGAGGCGCGCGGCGCGTCTCGCAGGGGGCGGTAGCCGATGCGTTCCACCAGCATCCCGACGATTGAGTTCAGCGCCATTGCAATGATGATGGTCAACAGCAGTACCAACCAGCCGGGCAGTGCAATGGAACCGGAGACGGTTAGTGCAAGCAATCCGGTGGCAACAAAAAAGCCGATGTATGCGCCAACCATAAAAATATCGCCGTGAGCAAAGTTAAACAGCATTAAAATGCCATATACCATTGAGTACCCCAGAGCGATAAGCGCGTAAAAACTGCCCCACTGTAAGGCGTTAACCAAGTTTTGGAAGAAAGAGACCATCCTTTTACTCCTGGTTTGTGTGGGTGTGATTGCCGGTATAGCGGCGAAGCACACCCATTTGTGTGGTGCAAATGAGTAACTGTTCAGCGTGTACACCCCCTCCCTAACCCTCCCCCTCAAAGGGGGAGGGGGCAGGGGGAGGGTCAAAATCTGAAACAAATAGATTGTTCAACAATCACACGCTGTACCGTTACGCAAATGAAATATGGCGGCACGATTGACTCGCGCCGCCATTGTTAGTTGTTACGGACAGGCTTGTTTGTAGAATTCAAATTCGCCTTTATCGCTGATTTTCACGATAACTGCACATTTGGTGGGGTCGCCTTGGTCATCAAAGGTCATATTACCGGTAATGCCGGGGAAGTTTTTGATGTTTGCCAGTGCATCGCGGACACATTGGCGGTCTTTGGCAATGTCGCCGGTAATTTTGCCGCAATCTTGAATGGCTTGTTTCAGCAGGTTCAGGCTGTCCCAAGTGAGTGCCGCCACGTCATCGGGCACATAACCGTATTTGGCATTGTAGCGGTCGATGAATTCTTTGGTAGCGCCCGTCGCACCGGCGGCGGCATAGTGGGTGCTGAAGAACGAGCCGTAGCAGTCGGAACCGCACAGTTTCACGGTTTCGGCGGAACCCCAACTATCACTACCGATGATGGGACCTTTCCAGCCGAGTTCGTGCGCTTGTTGCACAATCAGCGCCACTTCGTTGTAATATTGCGGAACAAACAGCACTTCTGCGCCAGAGTTGATGATTTTGGTCAACTGTGCGCTGAAATCGGTGTCTTTGGTGGTAAAACTTTCAAACGCCACCACCGAACCGGCACCGTGCAGGTCTTCCCACGATTTTTTGAAGACTTCCGCCAAGCCTTTGGGATAGTCGCTGGCAACATCGTACAGCACGGCGGCTTTGGTGAAACCGAATTCATCGGAAATGAATTTGGCATCAACCACACCCTGGAACGGGTCGAGGAATGCAGCGCGGAAAACCCACGGGCGGTTCAAAGTTGTATTCGGATTGGTTGACCACGGGCTAATCATCGGGGTTTTGTAGTTGTTGGCAACTTCGCCAGCGGGAACGGCTTGTTTTGACGATTGCGGACCGACAATTGCCAGCACTTCGTCTTGGGTGATGAGTTTGGTGTTAGCTTTAGTGGCAGAGTCGGCTTTCGATTCGTTATCTTCAATGACCAACTCTACTTTGTATTTCTTGCCACCGACATCCAATCCGCCATCTTTGTTGATGTCATCCAGCCACATTTCGGCGGCGTATTTTGTGCCTTCGCCAACCTTGGGGATGTCGCCGGTGAGGGGGGCGTTGATACCGATTTTGATGGTTTTAGGTCCCGATGCGCCACATGCGCTGATGAAAACGGTGGCAATGAGCATCAGGGCAATCAATAATAACAGCTGTGATTTTTTCATTTTAAATCTCTCTCCTTGTGGCTACAAGCGTTTCTAAAATTTTAGAAAACCAACAAAATATTTGGGTTACTCGCCGTTCCACCTCCTTACAAAACTGAAAATGGGATGGTTATTGCCAGAAACAATAAGCCCGTAATGTGTGTAACACTGGTCAACTACGGGGGAGAAATTGTCGTCTACTCAACTGTGAGAGAGAAGGTTTTTATCATAATCGTCATGTAATGCTAACGTCAACCGCCATTGATGATAGTATAAGCGGAAAGAGATGTCAAATATCCATGAATTTGCGAATGCGCGAATTTGCGAATAGCGAATGGGAGAATGAACGACTCAACGAATCAGCGAATCCCTATCCCTATCCCTATCTCCAATAAATGTTTGTATCCGATATGCGCTCTGTGGTATGATGGAGAAAATCAACCTGAAATTTTACGGAGGTTCGGCGATGGAATCGACGGCGAAATTGCTGACATGGGCGGAAATTGATTTGGGCGCGATTGCGCACAATCTGCGCGCGCTGAAAACACGTGTGGGGCAGGGCGTAAAAACAATGGCGGTGGTAAAAGCGAACGCTTATGGGCATGGCGCGCTGCCGGTGGCAAAAACCGCACTCGCCGCGGGCGCAGATTGGCTGGCGGTCAATCGGGTGAATGAAGGCATCGCCCTGCGCGAAGCAGGCATTTCGGCGCGAATTTTGGTGCTGGGATACTGTCCCCCGGCGCAGGCGGAAATGGTGGTGGCACACCGGCTGACTCCCGCCGTCACCTCAATGGAAACGGCGCACGCGCTGGCACAGGCGGCTGCCGGCGGCGAACCGTTTCCGGTTCATATAAAAATTGATTCGGGTATGGGGCGGCTGGGTCTGCTGCCCGAAGAAGCGGTGGCGTTTGTGCGCGCCGTGCGGAAACTGTCGCCGCTGCGGGTGGAAGGCATTTTTTCGCATTTTGCCGTCGCCGATGAAGCCGACCAAACGTTCACCCGCCGCCAGCATCGTGTTTTTGTGGATGTGGTGCAGGCGATAGAGCGCGACAGTGGCGAAATTCCCATCAAACATTTGGCAAACAGTGCGGCGAGCATGGCATTTCCCCCGGCATATTTCAGTATGGTGCGGCTGGGAATTGCACTGTATGGCTTGCGCCCGTCCGCCGAAATTGATTGGGCGGTTGACCTGCATCCGGCAATGGCGCTGAAAACGCGCATCGGGCGGGTGCGAACCCTGCCGGCGGGTGCGTCGGTGGGGTATGGCAGAACGTTCATCGCCCCCGCACCGACCCCCATCGCGCTGGCGGCGGTCGGTTACGGCGACGGCTATCCACGTCTCTGCTCCAATCGCGGCGAAATGCTGGTGCACGGCAAACGCGCGCCCATCGCCGGACGGGTGTCCATGGATCAAACATCGCTGGATGTGAGCGGGATTGAAAATGTGCGCGAAGGGGATGAAGTGGTGGTTTTCGGCAGGCAGGGGGATACCGAAATTTCGGCGGATGAGGTGGCGGCATGGGCGGAAACCATCAATTACGAAATTGTGACGGCGATTTTGCCGCGTGTGCCGCGCGTTTATTTTGGTAATCCGTCCAAATAATCCGCCAGCGTGTCCACCCCGGAAATGTGCACACCATACAAATCGCGGGCAATGCGCGCCATGCGGCGGATGCGGTCTACAATTATTTGCCGCTGGGCTTTGATGGAGTTTTGCAGGATGATGTTACTTTCTACCGTGCCGCCCCGCTGGGTTTCCCGTTCCAGTTCAAACGTTAAATTTTGCAGGTAAATGTTCAGTTGTTTGAACAGACTGACCAATCGGCTTTCTGCCAACCGCAGCGAAAAATCATCAATGCCGGGCATCAGCCGGTTGTTGGCGCGCGGATGTTTTTTCGCGCCGGGGGGAATCGGCACGGGCACGGGGGTTTCCGGTGAAACTGCGCCCCGCCGGATGCGGATGAAATGTTCGGCGGCGCTGAAAAGCCAGTGCAAATCGGTGTTAATTTTATCCTGCGCCACAATATTCATCGCCAACGGGGTGACCACGCGGGCGATGACCAGCCGCCCGTATTTGTCGGCGGCATCGGTGGTGCGGGGTTTCCATATGGAAAGGTACTGCGATTTTCCGCGCGGCGAGTTCAGCACGGTGTGCAGCGCCTGCGCCAGCCGGGCAAAATTTTCGGGCGAGTCGTTTCCGTTAAAATCGAAATACTGAATGCCGACCAGTTGGTATTCCATACCGGGCGGAATGGGTGTGTGTTCCCACACTACCGGCACAATCAGTTTATGGCGCAATTCCGCCAAATCGAGTTCCTTCCGCACGTGTTTCGATTTTACGGCGGCGGGTGATAGCACCAGCAGGAAAATTTTGCTGGTGTTGATGGCGCGCACAATTGTTTCGCGCCACTGATTGCCGGGCGGAATGTCCGTTTGGTCGAACCACGCTTTCAGTCCGTGTGTTTTCAGCGCGTGATGCAGTTTTTGTACAAACGCCAAATCACGGCGTGAGTAACTGATGAAAATTTCGTTGCTCATGGGGGGCAAGGTTTCGAGTTTCAGGTTTCGAGTTTCGAGTTCAAAGGTAGGTGCAGGGTTGTGAGTCAGCGGTCAGCGGTTGGTTTTTGGTTCAAAGTTCGTAACTGTACAGGGTACACCCCCCTCCCTAACCCTCCCCCTCACAGGGGGAG
>JALVZI010000236.1 GCA_027022125.1 Anaerolineae bacterium
TCGGCTGCCGCAGAAAAGACGGCTACCACCGACAGCGAACAACCCGTCGCCCCCCCGCTCGACCCGCAGGCGGAAGCGGAACGCATCATCGCCGATGCCAAAGCGGAAGCACACGCCATCATCGCCCGCGCCGAAGCGGAAGCCGAGCAGGTTCGCGCCAACGCCCGGCAGGTCGGGCTGCAAACAGGGTATGCCGATGGCAAACAAGCGGCGGAAACCGAAGCGGCGGAAATGATTGCCGCCATCCGAAAAGTGACACAATCGGCAAAAATTGCCCATAACCAACTGCTCGAAGATGCGGAATCGCATTTGGGGCAGTTGGGATTGGCGATTGCCAAAAAGATATTAACCCATTCGCTCACGGTTGAACCGGAAATTATCACCGAAATTGTCGCCGAGGTGATTGATTCCGCCGGCATTCACGGCAGTTGTTATGTGCGCGTCCATCCCGAAGATTACAAAATTTTGCAACCCCACTGGGATGCCGTTGCCCATTTACAACAGCCCGATGAGCCGTGGGAGTTGATTGCCGACAGTCATATCAGTCGCGGGGGGTGTATGATTGATATTGAGGGGGGAACCATTGATGCGCGGTTGCAAACAAAACTGGCAAAAATAGAAGCCGCGCTGGAAAAGGTTACGGCGTGACACCGGTGCCATTATCGAGAATCTCTCGCACACGCCGCACCAACTCAAACGCCGAAAACGGCTTGCGGATGAATCCGTTCACACCCGCCGGTTTCGTCTCCGCCGATTTTCCCGTTTTGCCCGACATCAACAGCACTTTCAGCGCGGGGAAATGGGTTTTCAGCCGTTTTGCCAACTCTTCGCCGCCAATTTCCGGCATAATCATATCCGAAATCAACAAGTGAATCTCATCGGGATATTCATCCACCACCGTTAGCGCCGCCTCGCCATCGGTTGCTTCCAGCACGGTGTACCCGTACCGAGCCAGCAATCGCACCGCCAAATTGCGCACCGCCGGTTCGTCTTCCACCACCAGCACCGTTTCAGAACCGCGCGGCAGTTCATCCGCCTGCACCTTTCGGCGGGGGGCAGTGACTGTGTCGGTGGTGCGGGGCAGGTAAATGCGGAAAGTAGTGCCTTTGCCCAACTCGCTGTCCACTTCGATGAATCCGTTTTGCTGCTGCACAATACTAAAAATGGTGGCAAGCCCCAACCCGCTCCCTTTGCCTTTTTCTTTTGTGGTGAAAAACGGTTCAAAAATATGCGCTTTCACATCATCCGGCATTCCCATACCGGTATCCGACACCGTGAGCACCACATATTCCCCCGATTTCCCCTGCGTGATGCCCATCTGATGCCCGTCCAGCCGCATATTTCCGGTGCGAATTTCCAGCCTGCCGCCATCGGGCATAGCGTCGCGGGCATTTACCGCCAAATTGACCACAATTTGTTCCAATTGTGTCGGGTCAATTTTTACCCGCCACAAATTTCCGGCGAATCGGGTTTTTAAAATGATGTGACTGCCCAAAATCGGGTCGAGCATTTTGCTGATGTCGGTAATCACCGCGTTCAAATCAACTACCTGCGGGTTACTTTCCTGCTTGCGGCTGAACGACAACAACCGGTCAACCAAATCCGTCGCGCGCTGCCCCGTATGCCGGATGCGGTCGGCAAACTCGCGGCGGGGGTCATCTTCGGGGATATGCCCCTGCAAAACTTCAGCAAACCCGTTGATGGCGGTGAGCAGATTGTTAAAATCGTGGGCAATACCGCTGGTCAACCGCCCGATGGCGTGCATTTTTTCGGCTTGGTAGTATTGCGCTTCCAGTTGCAACTCGCGGGTCACATCGCGCTGGCTGCTGATATAATTGACAACTTCGCCGCGCCGGTTGCGGATGGGCGTGATTGCCGTATCGCCGGTAAATGTTGAACCGTCTTTTTTCGGGACAGTCAATCGCCCCTGCCACCCGCTGCCGGCTTGCAACCGTTTCCAAATTTCGGCATATAAAATGGGGGGATGTTTGTCGCTGCGCAGCAAATCAATCAGCGATTTACCCAGCACATCGGCGGTGGTATAACCGGTTATCTGCTCGAATGCGGGGTTGGTATACACAATATTCCCCCCCGCATCGGCGATGACCACACTTTCGGTGGATTGTTCGATGGCGGCACTCAGTTGGCGGCGCTGTTCATCGAGACGGGCGCGGGCAATCGCCATCGAAACCTGCTCGGCGGCGCGCCACGACAGGTCAATCTCCGGCGCGGTGAACGTGCGCGGCTCGTTGTGCCACAGCGACAGACACCCGACCACCGTATCATCTATCACCAGCGGAATGAGTATCGCCGCTTCGATGCCTCGTGCGGCAATGAGCGGGTCATCGCGGAAACGCGCATCGGCGGCGATATTATTGCTGATAACCGGCACTTTGTCGTCAATCAGCAAACGCAGCGTGGGATAATCGTCAACCGACAGAGTTGTTTCCGGCAGTGGGGGACGGTCATTTGCCAAACAAACCGCCACCACCTGCGCCATTTCGCCCATTTCATCGAACAGAAACGAAAACGCATCGGAAGTGTCAAACGCCAGCGCCATTTCGCGGCAAACAATATCGAGAATGGCTTCTTCTCTCAAGCCGCGCGCCGTGGTGGAAATAATGCGGTTTAGCAGCGTCAGTTCGCGGTTGCGCTGGCGAATCTGCTCTTCGGCTTTTTTCCGTTCCAGCACTTCGCCGCGCAATTCTTCGGCGTAAACTTTTGTCTGCCGGAACGCCAACTCCAACTGCTGCACATTATCTTTCAATTGCGATTCAATCTCGGCGCGCTCGGAAATTTCTTTTTGCGCCTGCGAATATAGCCGCGCATTTTCCAGCGCGATGGCGGCGGCGTTCATCAGCGGGCGCAGGTAGGTGATGGTTTTTTCGGAAAAGGCATTCGGTTCATCGCCATCCAACCGCAGCAGCCCCAGCACCGTATTTCCCAGCGCAATGGGGTAAACCACGTGCGAGCGCACCCAGCGCGTTTTTTCCTGCACCACCCAGCGCGGCTCGTTATGCGTGTCGCCAATGAGTAGCGGCGTTTTTGAGCGCACCACCTCCGCATCGAGCGGAAATTCGGTGAGCGGTTGCACCAGATGGGCAATCGCCTGCTCACTGCCGAAAGTCTCGTACCCCTGCCAGCAGGCTATGCGCAAATCGTTCCCTTCCAGCAAAACGATATGCGCCGTGCGATACGGAACCAACCGCCGTGCCTGACGCAAAATTTCGTTCAGCACCGCCGTGGGTTCCATTTGCGATGTGAGTGCCAGTGTCACATCGGTCAGCGTTTCGGCGAACAGCCGTTGCT
>JALVZI010000237.1 GCA_027022125.1 Anaerolineae bacterium
TCCCTGTTTCGGCGGTGACGGGGCAGGGGGTGGATGAACTGCTGGCAACCCTCGGCGAAATTTTGCGGAAAACGCCCCCCCGCGCCGACAAAGGTCGCCCGCGATTGTTCATCGACCGTGTTTTCACCATCAGCGGCTTCGGCACGGTGGTTACCGGCACGCTCATCGACGGCACATTTTCGGTGGGACAGGAAGTCGAAATTCAGCCCACCGGACTGAAAGCCCGCATTCGCGGCTTGCAATCGCACAAAAAAACGGTGGAGACGGTGGGACCCGGCAACCGGGTGGCAATCAACCTGTCCGGCATCAACAAAACCGACCTCTCGCGCGGCGATGTCGTCACCACCCCCGGCTGGCTCGAATCGGCGCAACTGATTGATACCCGCCTGCGCTGCCTGCCCGAATCGCCGCACCCGCTCAAACACAATCAATTGGTGGATGTGTTCATCGGCGCGGCGGAAGTTTCGGCGCACCTGCGCCTGCTCAACGACCGCGAAATCCTGCCCGGCGAATCGGGCTGGGTGCAGTTGCGGCTGGCGCGGCGCATTCCCACCGTGCGCGGCGACCATTTCATCATCCGCCAGCCCTCGCCCAGCATGACCATCGGCGGCGGGGTGGTGGTTGACCCCATGCCGCTGCGCCGCCATCGCCGTTTCCGCCCGCAAATTATCGCCCGGCTGGAACAACTGGCGCACGGCACGCCGGAAGATTTACTGCTCGGCGAAATTGACCGGCTCGGCGTGGTGCAGGTTCGTCTTTTGGCGAACCGCAGTGCCCTTTCCGCCGACGCTTTTGCCGCGACCCTGAAAACCCTGCTGGCGCGCGGCGATGTGTTCGCCGTGCCGCGCGGCGATGCGCCCCCTGCCATCCCCAATCCCGGCGCGTCGAAAATTGTCGTCTCTTCGGCGGCGGGCTGGGGGAATGTGGTGGCGCAGATGCAGCGATTTTTGTCGGCGTATCACCGCGCCAACCCGCTGCGGCGCGGCATGCCGCGCGGCGAATTGATGAGCCGTCTCAAACTGGAAACGGGCATTTTCAACCGTGTAATAGAATTTGCCCGGCAGGAAAATATCATCGGTGCGAACGAAAATGCCGTGTGGCTGGCGGAGCACGCGCCGCAATTTACCCCTCACCAGCGGCAGATGATGGACTCGCTGCTGAAAAAATTTGCCGCCAAACCGATGGCGACGCCGTCATATAAAGAAAGCCTGAAAGCGCTCGGCGGGGATGAAGAATTGCTGAACGCCATGCTCGAAAGTGGCGATTTGATGCGGCTTTCGGCGGATGTGCTGGTGCTACCGCAAACCTTCACCGATTTTGTGGCGTGGCTGCGCGATTTTGTGGCGAAAAACGGCAGTGTCACCGTGGCGCAGGTGCGCGATGCGTTCAGCACCAGCCGCAAATATGCGCTCGCCCTGCTGGAATACTGCGATTCGCAGGGTATCACCCGCCGCGAAGGGGACGAGCGTGTTTTGCGGTGAGTTGGGGATTGGAGATTGGTTATTGGAGATTAGGGATTGGCGAAACGTGATGCGTGAAACGTGATGCGTGAAAGTGAGAAAGTGAGCAGGTGAGAGAGTGAGACTTGCTACCTTGCTACCCTGCTACCTTGCTACTTTGCTACTTTGCTACTCTGCTACTCTGCTACTCTGCAACCTTGAACTTTGAACAACCAACAACCTTCGCGGAGCGAAACATGAAACTCGCAATTTTATCCGACAGTCATGACAACATTTGGAATCTGGAAAAAGTCCTGCAAAAAACAGGCGATGCGGAAATGCTGATTTTCCTCGGCGATTTTTGCGCACCGTTCAGCCTCAAACAAATCGCCGATGCGTTTGCCGGTGACATTCATTGTGTGCCGGGCAACAACGATGGCGATATGTTTCTGCTGATGAAGATTGCCGGCGCGGCGGGGAATATCATGTTCCACAATCCGGTGGGCACGCTCGAAGCGGGCGGGCGCAAAATTGCTTTTACCCATTACCCCGAAATTGCGGAGGGACTTGCCGCCACGGGGAAATTCGATGCGGTGTTCAGCGGGCACACCCACGTTTTTATGGAAACGCGCGTCGGGGAAACGTTGTGGATCAATCCCGGCGAAATTATGGGGCGTTTCGGCAAACCGGGATTCGTGATTTATGATACCGAATCGGGTAAAATTGAACGGGTGATGATTTAAAAGGTGATAGCGTAGGGGCGGCTCGCGAGCCGCCCCTACTATTTTTGCTCCACTGCATTTGGCAGCGGTTTGCCGAAAACACCCGCCAGCAGATTTTCCGCCGCCATGACCGCCATTTTGTCGCGGGTGGTATGAGTCGCACTGCCGAGATGCGGGGCGATGACCACATTTTCCAGCGTCAGCAGCGGGCTGTCAGCGGGGATGGGTTCCGGTTCGGTCACATCCAGCGCGGCAAACGCAATTTCTCCGTTTTTCAAAGCCGAATAGAGCGCCTCGGGGTCAACCACGCCGCCGCGCGCCGTGTTGATGAGTATGGCGGATTTTTTCATCAGCCGGAAAGCACGCGCATCCAGCAGATGGTATGTCTGCCGCGTGAGCGGCACATGCAGTGACACAAAATCCGATTCGCGCAGCAGGGTGTCGAAATCCGCCCGCACCGCGCCGAGTGATTCTGCCACGGGGGAATCGTGCCGTTGGTGATACAGCACGCGCATACCGAATCCCGCCGCTCGCCGCGCCATCGCCTGCCCGATGCGCCCGAATCCGACCAGCCCCAGTGTCGCGCCGTGAACCTCCGCGCCCAACAACAGACGCGGTCCCCACGTTTGCCATTTCCCCGCTCGCACAAATTTATCGCCTTCCACCACCCGCCGCGCCGCCGCCAGCAGCAGCGCAAACGCGAAATCGGCGGTCGTTTCGGTGAGGATGCCGGGGGTGTTGCCCACCGCGATGCCGCGCGCCGTCGCCGCCGGAATGTCGATATTGTCGTATCCCACCGCGTAATTGCTGATGACTTTCAATTGCGCGCCGACGGCATCCATCACCGCCGCATCGATTTTATCGGTGAGCAGTGAAAGAATGCCGTCTACCCCGCGCACCCGTTCCAGCAGCACGTTTCGCGGGGGCGGCAGCGGGTCGTCCCAAATATCGGCATCGCACACCGCGCGAATCATCGCCAGCCCTGCTTCGGGTATTTTCCGGGTGATGAAGACTTTTGGTTTCATGAGTATGAGTCCACTGAAAAAGGGGTGTAACTGTACAGGGTACAACACCCCCTCCCTAACCCTCCCCCTCAAAGGGGGAGGGTTAGGGAGGGGGTGTTGTACCCTGTACAGTTA
>JALVZI010000238.1 GCA_027022125.1 Anaerolineae bacterium
TATCTGTTTAAGGTACACCCCCCCTCCCTAACCCTCCCCCTCAAAGGGGGAGGGAATATCATCCCCCCTCCCTGAAAGGGAGGGGGCAGGGGGAGGGTAAAAATTCCGGTCAAACAAATAGTTTATTCAAAAAACCTCATCCGCCGATGGTATCCAATGCTTGTGCCAAATCGGCAATCAAATCATCGGCGGCTTCAATGCCCACCGAATAGCGAATGAGACTGTCGGAAATGCCCATTGCGGCGCGTTCCTCCGGCGACATGCCGGAGTGAGATGTGGTTGCCGGGCGGGTGATGAGCGTTTCTACCCCGCCGAGACTGGGTGCGCTGGTGGGCAGTTGCACGGCGGCGACCACTTTCGCGGCGGCTTCGGTATCGCCGTTTATCTCGAAACTAATCATGCCGCCGAACCCGTCGAACAGTTCGCGGGCGCGTTGGTGCTGGGGATGACTTTCCAGCCCGGGATAGTTGACTTTTTTCACGGCGGGATGTTTCGCCAAAAATTGTGCTACTTTCATGGCGTTTTCGTTGTGACGCTGCATACGCACGCTGAGCGTTTTCATACCGCGATAGAGCAGGTAACAAGCGTGAGTATCCAGCGAACCGCCGATATGGTTCAGTTTAAGATGCGCTTTTTTGACCAAATCCGCCCGCCCGATGATTGCTCCGGCGACCACGTCGGAATGCCCGTTGAGATATTTGGTGGCGCTGTGCAGCGAGAGGTCGAAACCCCATTCGGGGGGGCGGAAATTGACGGGCGACGGGAAAGTATTGTCAATTAGCGATACCAGCCCGTGTTTTTGGGCAAAAGCGACGACGGCTTTCAAATCGGGAATATCGAGCAGGGGGTTGGTGATACTTTCCACCAAAATGGCTTTGGTGTTGGGACGCAGCAGGGCTTCCCACGATGCCGGGTTGTTGCCGTCAATAAAATCGAAACTCACGCCGAAATCGGGTAATTCGTGGGTGATGAAGGCGTGTGTGCCGCCATACGCCCCGCCGAGCGCCAGCAGATGGTCGCCTGCGGAGAGCACTGCCAGCAACGCGGTGGAGATTGCCGCCATACCGCTGGCAGTCACCAGCGCGGCTTCGGCGTTTTCCAGTGCCGCCAGTTTTTGATGCAGTACATCGTGATTGGGGGTGTTGCTCAACCGCATATATCGCTGGGCATGGTAACTTTTTTTGCTGAGGTTGGATTCAAATGTAGAAGATTGAAAAATGGGAATGTTCACCGCACCTTCAACCAGCGGGTGAATTTCTCCGGCGTGAATGATTTTCGTTTCGATATTTTTAAATTGTGATGACATAAGTGCCTCGATATGGAAATAAAAAAGGCTACACTACACAGGCAACCTGTTGCTGTTACACTGCATCGTTGCGAGTAACGGTTGTGCGCGTAATACAACCCGAAACGCAAAAGATATTCAATTCAGGTAATAGCCATATTTGGGTGAGGGTGACGGCATTGCCGCCACCCTCGATGGTTTTGTTTAGCGGACAACTGGAGCCGCTGTGATACTAATGGTCTAATCCGATGTCAATGTGGTCTCGTTCCGGTGCGGGGAAGATGCGGAAAATCAGGTTGAAAACAATGCCCAGCACAGCGGCGGTAGCAATTGCGGGCCATCCGTTGGGGAAGACGCCTTGCAGCAGCGGGATGGGCAGGAATCCACCGGGGAAACCGATGTTGCCGCCAATACCGACGATGAGAATGATGGCGCCGATTGCCAACTGTTTCGGGTCGAACAGGTTGACTTTTTCCGACATCATCAGCGCAATACCTTGCATCCCGATAACGCCGAACAGGTAGATAGCAAGTCCGCCACTGACGGCGGTCGGCACGCTAGAAATGGCATCTTTCAGGGGACCGATGAAACCGAGCAATACTGCGATGACCCCGGCGGTCATCAACACGGGACCGGAGTAGTTGCGGGTGATAACCATCAGCGAGTTATTTTCGCCATAGTTGGTGCCCGCGGTACTGCCGAACAAACCGTTGATGAAGTCGTTGAGACCGTCAATAACCAGGTTTGCGCCGACATAGCGACTGAGGAAGTACCGTTCTTTCCCTTGTTCAACAGCCAGATGGTCAACATACAGGCTAATTTGGTACAGGTGTGCGGTTGATTCCGGAATGGTGGCAATTGCCATAATGCCGACGCTGAAAATGATGGTGAGTGACTGGTCGTTAAATGTTGGGAATGTCAGGTGCGGGGTAGTAACCAAACTGGTTTGCCCGAAAACGCTGAAATCTACCAATCCGAACGGAATGGCGACGATGTACCCGACAATCGCGCCCAGCAAAATCGGCAGCAAGCCGATAAAGCCTTTGCCCTGCAGGTACACGGAGAACAGGATGGTTGCCGTGAGGGTAATTATGGCAACCGTCCACCACACGCCGGAGCCGTCGGCGCCACAGCACACACCGGATGACATATCGAGGGCGGCTTTCCCCAGCCCGATACCGATGGTAGTGGCGACAGAGCCGGTGATAACCGGTGGCAACACTTTGTCGAGGGCTTGTTTGCCGCCAACGCCGCGGATGAGAAAACCGGTGATGATGTTAATCAGACCGGTAGCCAAAAAGCCAACTTGAACGACGCTCAAAACTTCGGGGGGGGCAGCGCCGCCAAATTCAAACGTTCCGGCAGTGAATGCCAGTACCGCCGCAATATAACTGAAACTGGAACCATAGTACAGCGGAATGTAAAATCCGAGCCACAGTTTTGATACGGTCAGTGCCACAACCGTACCGAAGCCGGTCACTGCCAATACGGTGTTAACCGGAAAGCCCATCAACAGTGCGGCTAATACTGTTGCCGGGAACATAGTGATGACATGCTGGAACCCCAGCAGAATCATCTTACCAAATTCGGGTTTTTCATTTGGTAAATACCCTATAATTTTGTCGCTAGTTGTTGATTCAACAGCCATTTGTCTTCTTTCCTCCCGTCCTTTTGTAGCAAAAGAACATTATGATAAGTGGTTGTTGGATACCTGCATCGTCGGTGATACCAGGCGGCAAAAAGCAAGTGGGTTTTTAGTGTGCACCTCCTTTCTCGGGTTATCCCGATGCTACTGGCGGCTCGATTTTCCCAGCAGATAGCCCAATGCGAAACTAATCAGCGCCGCGGCTATCAGTTCCCACACCCGTTTGTTTTCCGGCGACAGAACATCAGCCAGCAAATCTTTTGCCACACCCAACGCGAATTCCATTTCGGATGGCGGGGTGAATGCCGGTGGTTGTTCCGCTGCCGCTTGCGGGGTGGGGGGCGGGGG
>JALVZI010000239.1 GCA_027022125.1 Anaerolineae bacterium
GTTGTTTTCCGAGAAGATGCCATCGGTTACCGCCGCGCCGAAACCGTTTCCGCCACCAGTCCCCCGCCCCGCTGCTGACCATATCGCGCGGCGACCAGCGGGTCCTGCCGCAGAGTGAGCGTCACGGCAGATTGCACCGCCCCCGATGGCGCGCTGGCTTCTGCCACCAGCGTGTATTCTCCCGGCGATAGCGCCCGTCCCCAATCGTCATACCCGTCCCAGCGGAAGGTATGGATGCCTGCGCCGCGCTGCCGCCGGGTCGAAATGGTTGCCACCGGTTGCCCGAATTTGTTCAGCACCCGCACCGAAACGCGCGCACTTCTGGACAGATTGAGCCGCAGCGTAACCGTCTGTTCCTCTTCCGGCATGCCGGGCGTAAATGTTTCGGCATCGGTGGTGAGCAGCAGCGACACGGGTCGGGTGAAAGCGTATCCCAACAGCAGCAACAGCGGAATCATCACCAAAATGGGGGTTGCCAGCGATGGCAGCGGCGGCAGTCGGTTGAGGAAATTGTCCATTTGGTTTTGCGCCACCGGACTTTCAAACGTGATGCGGCGGCTGATTTTGGTGATATTGCCCGCCACATCGCGGGTTTCCACATTGATGATATTCCGTCCGTTGGCGAGATTCAACTTGGTTTGAAATTCGCCCAGCGGGCTGACCGCCACCAATTGGTTGTTCACCCGCACAATCGAACCGGGGTCGGTGCGCCCGGAAAGTTGCAATTGCGCCTGCTGGAAAACCGCGCCGTCGGCGATATTCAAATCGAGTTGCGGCGGGGCGGTTTTCAGATGCACCACCTGTTCCATTTCGGTGGTATTGCCCACATCATCGGTGGCTTCCACCCGCACGGTATTGTCGCCTTCGCGCAAAATAATTTCGCGGTTGAATGTGCCGTCTTCCTGCACGGTTGCCGGTTGGTTGTTCACCAGCACTTCGGTGGCATTCGGCGCGACCCCCGTCACTTCCAGCACTTTTTCGTTCAACCACTGGTCATTCACCGGCGAAAGAACGGTCAATTCCGGCGGACGTGTGACCAGCGTAACATTATGGCTGATGTGCGCCGTATTTCCGGCTTGGTCGCTGGCAAAAATTTCCAGAATGTTTGAACCTTCGGTGAGTTGGCGATTGATTTTAAAATACCCCTGCGCATCCACGGGGATGGTTTGGGCATTCCCCGCCTGATACACAGTTGCGCCCGGTTCCGTCACCCCTTCCAGAGTGATGCCGGGCGACGCCACGCGGGTGATGTCGTTCAAATTGGTCAGTTGCAGCGGCGGCGGTTGGGTGTCAACCGTTACCACCTGCCGCGCCACCGCCGTCCGCGATACCCCTTTGCCGCTCACTTCGATGGTATATTTGCCGTCGGCAACCACTGCGCCGGTATCGTCCAACCCGTCCCACACTGCCACATATTGTCCGGCGGGCTGCATACCGACGGGTCGCAATTGGCGCACGGGCACATCGTTTTGGTTGAAAACGGTTATGCCGATTTCCGCATCTTCCGAAAGGGAATAACTGATGTTCGCGGTATCCTGCGCGCGGTCATAATTGGGTGAAATGATTTCCGGCACAACCGACAGCGACAGTTTCGGCACGTGAAAATAGTCACCCAAAAATGTGATTCCCAGCAACAGTAACGCCAGCCCCATCCCCAAAAATGTCGCGAATTGACCAAAGGTGAAGCGACTGGCTGTGGTTGGACGCTGTCGGCGGGCATTTATGCGGTTGGTGCGATTTCTGGCATACCGGCGCATAACTTCTCGCTACAAGCGTGAATCAATCCAATTCCAAAAGTATCAAATCGTTGTTTTCCTGCGGTGGTTCCCACGCCGGTAAATTCGGCACGGGGATGGGCGCATTGTCCGCCGCCGCTTTCGATTTTTGACGTTTCTCCGAACGCAAAAGCCGTTTGAGGCGGGGCAGTGTGCGCTGTTTTCGGGGGGCGGGCGCCAGCGGCAAATCCAAAAAACGGCGCGTCACATCGAAACCACCGGCAATGACCACCCCCAGCGTCATAGTGGCGAAAACCTGTTCCCACGGGAAAATTTGCGGGGCAACATCCGGCAGCCACAGCGACAGCAGAAAATGTCCCGCCGCCAGCCCGATGCCGCCCAGCGCCGCCGCAAAAATGGTGAGCCACGGGTAAAATCGGCGATGCAGCCATGTGCTGTCGCCCAAAATGCCCACCAGCGCCGCCACTGATGCCCACAGGACAATTTGCATCAAATGGTACAGCAGCACGGTAGAATCGGGCGCGAAAGGCTGCAACAGTTTGTTCAGGGTGTCAATGGCAGGCAGTCCGTGAAATCGCTGTGCCATTGCCGCTGTCGACGGCATTCTTCCCGCCAGCAGCAGCCAGTCGATGTTCGCGCCGGACATACCGCCCAGCACTTTGCCCCACAGCGCCGCCAGCCCGGCAATCCAAAAACCGTTCAGTGCGCCCCACCACAGTCCTGCCAAAATGGGCACAACCCAGTGGAGTTGATATTTTGCCAGCCATGGAACCGCCACAATCAACACCGTTGCGCCCAAATAATGACTCAGCGGTCGCTGGAGCAGGACGGCAACGGCAAAAAAGATGACCGCCAAATAGATGGAAATGGTGTACAGCGGATAGAGTACCACCGCCACTGCCGCCAAATACGCCGGCAGCGGATAGCGCAATCCCAGCAGTACCACCACTGCCACCAGCACCGGCGACCAACTTTGCGGATAAACGGGGATATTCAACAGCACAACTGCCACCAACGCCCCCAGCATCGCAGCGATGGCAGCAGTTTCAATGCCCGATTGGTATCGTTTAAAAAGACGATGCGCCGATTGCGGTATCAACATCGTGCGTCACGCTCCTTTACCCCAACTCGATTTGACGGATTCCCGCCCGCCCGTTGATGCCGCCGGGAAACATCTCCGTTTCCGATGCCGGGCGCGCATGGCTGCGTCCCCACTGACGCAAGCGGGTAATTTCTTTTTCCATCGTCTGCGACAGGGGAACCGTGGCTTTGATGCTGTGCAGCAGGTCATCGGTGGTCAATTCGCGGTCTTCCTCAAACGCATCGTACAGCCCGGCGATGACCACCTGCTCAATTTCCGCGCCGCTGAAACCTTCGGTGTTCATTGCCAGTTTGTTCAAATCGAATGCCAGCGGGTCGCGCCCGCGCCCCGCCAAATGGATGGCGAAAATCTCGCGGCGTTCCTGCACCTGCGGCAAATCGACAAAAAAGATTTCATCGAATCGCCCTTTGCGCAGCATTTCCGGCGGCAATTTGC
>JALVZI010000240.1 GCA_027022125.1 Anaerolineae bacterium
TCCCAGCACGCCTTCTTCTGATGCGTCGCAGATGCCGCGCTCGGTGATGAGACCCGTTACCAGTCGCGCCGGGGTCACATCGAAGGCATAATTGGTGGCGGGGCTGTCGGCGGGAGTGAGCAGCACGCTGACCACCTCGCCGTTATGCAGCCCGTTGATGTATTTCACTTCGTGCGCGCCGCGTTCTTCAATGGGAATTTCTTTCACGCCATCGCGCATATTCCAATCGAATGACGATGACGGCAGCGCCACATAAAATGGCACGCCGTTATCGTGTGCCGCCAGCGCTTTCAGATATGTGCCGATTTTGTTGGCGACATCGCCGGTGTACAGCGTGCGGTCGGTGCCGACGATGACCATATCCACCATACCGTGCTGCATCAAATGCCCGCCTACATTATCGGCGATGACGGTATGCGGCACGCCATGCTCGTTCAATTCCCACGCGGTGATGCGCGCACCCTGATTGCGCGGGCGGGTTTCGTCCACCCAAACGTGCACGGGGATGCCCCGGTCGTGCGCGGCGTAAATCGGTGCGGTGGCAGTGCCGTAATCCACAAACGCCATCCATCCGGCATTGCAGTGGGTGAGAATGTTGACTGGTTCACCGTTTTTGCGCTTGCTGATTTCTTCGATGATGGACACGCCGTGCTCACCGATACGGCGGCAAAATTCGGCGTCTTCATCAGCGATGGCTTGCGCAGTGGCTTTGGCGGCGGCAACTTTCGCGTCAATATCGTCGCCCGCCGCAGCGATGGCATCCAATTGGCGATGCACCGCCCATTCCAGATTGACGGCGGTGGGGCGGGTGGCTTTCAATTTTTCGCCATCGGCGACCATTTGCGCGGTAAATGCCTCCGCCGAGTCTTTCGGTGCGTGCAGTGCAGCGATGTACATGCCGTATCCCGCCGTTGCGCCGACCAGCCCCGCGCCGCGAATGTGCATATCTTTGATGGCGCGGGCAACTTCATCCACCGTTTTTAAATCTTCGATGACAAATTTATGGGGCAGGGGACGCTGGTCGATAATTTGCACCACAGTATCATCATCTTCTTTCAACCAGATGGTGCGATAGTGTTTTCCGTGAACATTCATATAGTATCCTCCGAAATTAGTTTTTCTTGCGCTGGCTCAGCGAGTCGCTCAGCACGGCGATGAAAATTACTGCGCCCTGAATGAATTGCGTCCAAAACGGCGACACATTCAGCAGATTCAATCCGTTTGCCAGCACGCCGATGGTCAGCGCGCCCAGCAGTGTGCCGAACATTGTGCCTTTGCCGCCGAACAGCGACGCTCCGCCGATGACCACCGCCGCGATGGCGTTCAGTTCCAGCCCGGTGGCAGAAGTGGGCAGCGCCGCATCGAGTCTGCCCATCAAAATGATGCCGCTCAATCCGCACAACACGCCGCCGATAACATACACCAGCAACTCGGTTCGGTTGGTGTGGATACCGGCAAGCCGGGCGGCTTCGCGGTTGCCGCCAACCGCATATACCCCGTGCCCAAAAACGGTGCGCGACAGCACAAAATGGGCAATGGCAAATGCCAGCAGCAACACAATAACCGGAACCGGAATACCGGCAATTTCGGCTTCGCCGAGATAGTTGTATGAATCGGGGAAACTGAAAATGGTTTGCCCGTTGGATACTGCCAGCGTCAGCCCGCGCCCCATTGCCAGTGTGGCGAGTGTGGCAATAAACGGGGTAACGCCCAATTTGGTGATGCTGAATCCATTGAACAAGCCTACCAGCCCGCCGACGGTCAACGCCACCAAAATGCCGATGAGCCCGGGCGAACCGGCACGCATCGCCACGGCGGCAACCATACCGCTGAGCGCCACCGTCGAACCCACCGACAGGTCAATCCCGGCGGTGACGATAACAAATGTCATCCCGATGGCGACAATTCCGATGGTGGAAGTTTGCAATAAAACGTTGAGCCAGTTGTCAATGGTCAAAAATCGTGGCGAGAGAACGGCAAACACGCCCGATAAAACGGTGAATGCGATTAACACGCCCCCTTTGCGCCAGATGTTTCCCAGTGTACTCATTGCGGATGATTTTGGTTGAGATATGGCGGTCATTCGTTATTTCCTCCACTTGTACCGGCAGCGTAACTCATAATAACATTTTGCGAGAATTCATTGCGCGGAATGTCGGCTATTTTTTGCCCGTTGCGCAGAACCACAATGCGGTCGCTGATACCGATGAGTTCCGGCAGTTCCGACGACAGCAGCAAAACCGCGCCTCCCTGCTGCACAAATTCACCGATACGTTCATAAACTTCAACTTTCGCCCCCACATCAATCCCGCGTGTGGGGTCGTTCATTATCATTAAAATGGGGTCGGACTGCCCGACGCGCGCCAGCAATACCTTTTGCTGGTTGCCGCCGCTCAACGATTTGACCGGAGCGCCGGTGCCTGCGGCTTTGATTTTGTAATCAACAATGGCTTTTTGGGCGATTTTCTCGGTGGATTTATTGTTCACCACACCGAATTTGGACAGTTTCGACAAAATTGAAAGGGCGATATTTCGGCGAATGGAAAACTCCAGAAATAACCCCTGCTCTTTGCGGTCTTCGGGAACATACCCCACCTGCGATTGAATGGCGTTGTGGGGTGATTGCGGATTGTATTTTTGCTTTTGCAGGGTCATTGTGCCGCCGGTGGGGCGGCGAATACCGGCGATGATTTGCGCCACTTCGACGATGCCGGAACCGGGCAAACCGCCCAGCCCGACAATTTCTCCTGCACGAATATCGAACGACACATTTTGCACGCGGTCGTTCAGACTCAACCCGTCAGCGCGAAACACAACATCGCCGATGGGGACATTTGCTTTGGGGTAAAAATCTTCGATGGGACGGTCAACCATCGCTTCGACAATTTGGGTGGGTGTCCACTCGGCGGTGGGGCGGGTATCAACTTCCCTCCCGTCGCGGAGTACCATCACCCGGTCGCAAATTTCAAAAACTTCATCCAAATGGTGCGAAATATAGATGACGGCAACACCTTCTGCCTTTAAATTGCGCACCACCGAAAATAAATGCTGTACTTCTTTTTCATTCAACGATGAGGTTGGCTCATCCATCACCAAAATGCGCACATCGCGGCTGAGGGCTTTGCCCACCTCAATTAACTGTCGTGCATCGATGCGCAAATCTGCCAGCCGTTGCCGGGGCGAAACGTCCAGTTGGATGCGTTCCAGCAGCGCGCGGCTGCGTGTCATCAACTCGGCGCGTTTGATGCCGCCCAGTGCCGTGCGGGGCATA
>JALVZI010000241.1 GCA_027022125.1 Anaerolineae bacterium
GGGGAAGAAGCGGTTGCGGGCATTATTTTTCTTCTTCAATGATGAGCCATCGCCAGTATTTCCATGTTACACCCAAACCGATGGTTACGGCGGCGGCGAGTGGAATATGGTGAAAAACAAGTATGAATATGGGGGATAGCGCGATTGAAGGGGTATTCGGTGGCGATAAAATGGTGCTGGCTTGCCACAAATGTGCCAACAATGCCACAACGCCCAATCCTTCGGCAAGGTAGTACCATTTGTAAACGGCAGTCATTTTTAAAACACTGCCAAATCGGCGGGAGAGTTTCGCCAAAATGTGGAATAGAATGACGATTGAAAGCGGTGCAATCGCGCTGAAAATGATAATTAGTGGCATCATGACCGTCCCCCCAGCATACTGTTCATCATCGAAAGTCCCACAAAAATGACAATTGTTCCGCCGATGATGCGCAAGGCATCGGCGGCGGGAATACAGGCGACGATATAACCGCCGGAAAGCGCGTAAAATCCTGCACTGATAATAAAGGCGATGATGGCGACTATTAACCACCAGTGTTGCAAGTATTTACGCGGCGGGCTGGCTTTTTTTTGCCGTCGCTGGTTAAAAAAACGGGCGATGGCAAACAAAAAGAAGACCAACGCGCTGGCGATAATCCATGAATAAATTGTCAGGAGTTGCGAAATGATTTTCATGGGATAGCCAATCTTTTTTTCAAAAAATAGCCCCCAACCAGAGGCGTGTGCCCGCATCTGATGGAGGGCGACCGGGTGGCTGACGCCGGTTATTTGATGAACGCTTCATCAAAAGCATCGGTCATACTGCGGCGTGGGTTGCCGCTTAAAATTCCCTCTCGCCCCTGAAACTTTTCTTTCAGTTGAATGCCGATGTTCGGTTCAATTTCATATTGACGGATGTCTTTGGCATGGTTGCTGCCGCGCATTTTCAGCACCAGCAGGGCTTTGCTCACTGCCGAGTCAATTTCCACATAACGCAGGATGGAATACGAATCAACCACAAAAGCGATGTCGCTGTTGGGGTTGGTAGATTCGCCCAGCAGGGTGGGGCTTTCTTTGGTGAGCAGGCTGGTCAGCCCTTCGCGTTTTAGGGCGTTGATGAACCCGTATTGGATGTTGCGCAGTTCGATGGGGTCGGTGGTGAGCCGCTCGAAATGGGTAATACTGTCAACCACCACCCGCTTAATACCCATTTCCGCCACATAGGTTTCAATGATGCCGCCTACTTCTTCCAAATCCTGATGGCTAACTTCTGGGCTGGTCATAATGATTTTCAACATACCTTCGCGTTCTAGTTTAACAAAATCCCAGCCCATACTGGCGGCATCGGCATAATATTGCTGCGGAAATTCCTCAAATGTTAAAATGAGACCCGGTTCGTTATATTTTACGATACCATTATAGATAAACTGCATCCCTATGGTGCTTTTGCCGGTTCCGGGTGCGCCTTCGACCAAATTTGCACTTTGTGGCAAAAACCCCCCGCCGAGCATCTCGTCAAATCCGATGATACCTGTTTTTACACGTGCTTCAATCATAATTACCCCGTATTCAGAAAAACATAGGCTATTGCATACTGCGGACAATGTGGTACACGGCTTTCACCCGAAACTGGCGGTCTTCACAGGCATGCATAAACTCGCCGATGATGTCTCGCATTTCTGGGTCATCGGTGAGGGTGAAAACCACTTTATCACCGATGAGTTTGCGTTGCATAATGCCACTCGCTTCCAAATCTTCCAGCTCGGGTTCAACTGCCGCCAAACTGCGCCCGGCATACCGCGCGATGTTCTCGGCGGTGTCTACCGTATCTGGATTTGCATGGAAAAAACGAATGAGGTCCCACTTGATAAATGAGGTAACTTTTGTTTTTACAAAATCGAGTAGATTATCGGGCATATCTTCCATCAGTTTTGCGGTAAAGTCATCGTGCTCTGCCACGGGATGCTCTCCTTTCGGATGGCGCGTTTGCAATTATGCCTCTTTTAGACATTTTAGCACCGAAAAAGTAAAAGTGCAATGGGTTTATAGATTTTCGGTGCGCTTGTTATGGTTACAAAAAACCTGCCAGTGTTTGTTGGCGCTGACAGGTTTTTGGGCGAAAGTGTGGGTTAACGATGACGTCGTTTTTGTTTCCGGCGCGATTTCTTCCCGCCGGATTGAATGGCTTTTGTTTTGTTGCCGGGTTGTGCCTGTAAAACGGCTTGCCCCGGCGATGTGATTCCCTGTTGGTCTGATTTCATATGGCAGTGTTTGTATTTTTTGCCGCTGCCGCACCAGCAGGGGTCGTTTCTGCCGGGTGTTTTGGCGGCGCGCACAGGCGTGGCTTTGCCGTTGGTTCCCCCGCCGAGCGTTTGCGGTTGCATACTGTCGTGGCGTGCTTGCAGGTTTTTCGGTTGCGGGGCAGACTGGCGCACCATTTCCACATGGTATATCTGGCTGACCACCAGCCGTTGAATTTCGTGAACCAGCATACCGTACATTTCGTGCGCTTCGCGTTTGTATGCCACCAGCGGGTCTTGCTGACCGAATGCCCGCAAACCGATACCCTGTCGCAGCGAGTCGAGTGCGGTCAGATGGCGCACC
The DNA here is from genome assembly GCA_027022125.1 of Anaerolineae bacterium. GTDB lineage: Bacteria > Chloroflexota > Anaerolineae > 4572-78 > 4572-78 > JANTHQ01. The sequence goes on from JALVZI010000241.1 coordinate 2,584, forward strand.
CACAATTTGTCCACCGCATCGAGCATAATGAGCCGCTCGATTTGGCGCATCAAATCGCTGCCGATTTGCGCCTCTTTTTCCTCATACCGCTCGCGCGCCAACTGCTGGAACATCTCAATCAGTTCTTCGGGCGTTTTACCTTCCCAACTGCGCGATGTCATGGTGATGGGCAGGGGGAAAATGGCGCGAATGGCGTTATACAAACCCGCCAAATCCCATTCATCCTCAAATTCTCCGGCGGTGTACGTGCGAACCAGTTCGGTAATCTGGTCATCCACCATCGACAGGATGTTTTCTTTCAGGCTGGTGCTGGTGAGAATGCGGTTTCGCTGGGCGTAAATAACTTCTCGCTGCTGGTTGACCACATCATCATATTCCAGCACGTGCTTGCGAATGTCGAAGTTGTAGCCTTCCACCTTTTCCTGCGCACTTTCGATGCTTTTGCTGACGATGCTCGCTTCGATGGGAGTGTCGCCGTCCAGTCCGAAACGTTCCATCAATTTGGCGACATTCTGCCCGCCGAAACGGCGCATCAGGTCATCTTGCAGCGAAACGAAAAACCGGCTGGAACCGGGGTCGCCCTGCCGACCGGCACGCCCGCGCAACTGGTTATCGATGCGGCGCGCTTCGTGGCGTTCTGTGCCGACCACGTGCAGCCCGCCCAGTTCCCACACTTTGGCGCGGTCTTTTTCTGTGGCGGCGGTGGCTTCTGCCAGTGTTTTTTCCCACACTTCCGGTTCGACAGTGGTCAAATCCACCCCCTGCCGCCGCAATTTGTCGCGGGCGATGCCTTCCGGGTTGCCGCCGAGCAGAATGTCGACACCGCGCCCCGCCATATTGGTGGCGATGGTCACAGCGCCGGGTCGCCCTGCCTGCGCGATAATGGTGGCTTCTTTTTCGTGGTATTTCGCGTTCAGCACGTTATGTTCGATACCCTGTCGTTTGAGCAGCCGCGACAGGTATTCGGATGTTTCCACTGCCACCGTGCCGACCAGCACCGGACGTCCCATTTCGTGCATTTCTTTAATTTCGCGCACCACCGCTTTAAATTTCGCTTCGGGATTGGGATACACCACATCGGGATAATCAATGCGTTTATAGTAAAATTCCTTCCCATCGGGGCTGCGGTAGGTGGTGATGGACACCCCGTTTTCTTTGCGTGTTTCTTCGATGAGACTGCCCTGCATCGCCCGAAATTCGACATTGGTGGGCAGGGTTGCCACTTCCAAATCGTAAATTTTACCGAATTCTTCCGCTTCAGTGGCGGCAGTACCGGTCATACCGGCGAGTTTATCGTACATACGGAAGAAATTTTGGAAGGTGATGGTCGCCCAAGTGAACGACTCATTTTGCACCCGCAAGCCCTCTTTCGCTTCGATGGCTTGATGCAGCCCTTCGCTGTACCGCCGACCGTACATCAGTCGCCCGGTAAATTCATCCACGATGATGACTTCGCCATTTTGCACCACATATTCTTTATCGCGTTTGAAAAGCGCGTGCGCTTTCAGCGCGTTATCCAGATACGGGGTCATCACCGCGTTTTCGGGGGCATACAGGTTATCGATGCCCAACTGTTTTTCGATTTTCTCAATTCCCTGCTCGGTGAGATGCACCACGCGGGTTTTTTCATCCACCACATAATCGCCATCCGGTTCGCGGTCTTTATCTTCCACACTTTCTTTACTGCTCGGTTTCAGAAATTTCACCATCTGGGCGAATTTGCGGTACAGTTCGCTGCTTTCTTCCGCCTGCCCGGAGATGATGAGCGGGGTTCGCGCTTCATCAATCAGGATATTGTCCACCTCATCGATGATGGCATAATGGAGTTCGCGCTGCACCTTTTGCCGCAAATCGCGCACCATATTATCGCGCAGATAATCGAAGCCGAATTCGTTGTTGGTGCCGTAAGTGATGTCGGCGGCATACGCCTCGCGGCGGGTGATGGGACGCAAATGCTGATAGCGGTCATCGCTGGCTTGATAATCGGGGTCATACAGAAATGAGGCTTTATCCACCCCGCCGTTGCCCGCACTCTGAATCACTGCCACGGACAGCCCCAAAAAATGGTAGATGGGACCCATTTGCTGCGCGCCCACTTTTGATAGATAATCGTTGGGCGTAACCAGATGTGCGCCGTGACCCGTCAGCGCGTTGAGCACCAGCGGCATGGTTGCCACCAGCGTTTTCCCTTCACCGGTGCGCATCTCGACGACGCGCCCCTGATGCAGCAACGCCCCGCCGACCACCTGCACATCATAATGGCGCAGGGTGGTGGTGCGCACGCTCGCCTCGCGCACGGCGGCAAAAACACGCGGACGGATTTCCGCCAGCAGTTCGTCTTCCAGTTTCAGCAACTGACGGTGGGCGCGCTCGACTTCCACTTCCAACCGGCGTCGCTCATCGCCAAAAGCCGAAGCGGCTTCTTGCCGCAATTCCGCCAACTCAGCGCGGGCATCGGCGGTTTCGGCGGCGATACTTTCTTTATATTCCGAAATCATCTGCCGCAGGTCGGCGTCGCTCATCGCCTGCATTTCGGGTTCCAGCGCGTTGACGGCTTCCACCAGTGGCATCAACCGTTTAATTTCCTGTTTTTGGGTTCTTCCGGATATAATTTTACTGATAGTTTTAAACATAATCTACAAAACCTTTTCTGTTTTCTTGCATCATGCAATTATAGCACGGAGGCAAACGCTTTCCAAAGCAGGCAGGTGTTCTCGATGGCACAGCCCAAACCGCGCGCCCCGCGCAACCGCACCCTCACCCTTTCCCCCACCGACCGCGACCGTTTTCGCCCGCGATTGCTGACCCTTTCCGGCGCGGTGTCGCTTTCGGCGGTGGAAAATCGCATCATCCGGCAGGATGTATTTTCCATATTGGATTGGCTGCCGCCGCAATCGGTGGATTTGCTCTTTGCCGACCCGCCATACAATTTGAGTAAAACTTTCGCCGGAAAAACCTTCACCCAAATGCCCTCCGACGCTTATGAAAATTGGCTGGAAAGTTGGGTGTCGCGGTTGCCGCGCCTGCTCAAACCGACCGCATCGGTGTACATTTGCGGCGATTGGCGTTCTTCCGCCGCCATCCATCGGGTGATGGCGCGCTATTTCATCGTGCGGAATCGCATTACATGGGAGCGGGAAAAGGGGCGCGGCGCAAAACGGAACTGGAAAAACGCAGCGGAGGACATCTGGTTCGGCACGGTGGGAGAGGCATACATCTTTAATGTGGATGCGGTGAAACTGAAACGGCGGGTCATCGCCCCGTATACCGACGCGCGCGGCGCGCCGAAAGATTGGGCGGCGGACGAATCGGGGCGGTTTCGGCTGACGCATCCCTCCAATCTGTGGACGGACATCACTGTGCCGTTTTGGTCGATGCCGGAAAACACCGACCATCCCACCCAAAAGCCGGAAAAACTGCTGGCGAAAATCGTGCTCGCCAGTTCCAACCCCGGCGATATGGTGTTCGACCCGTTTGCGGGGGTGGGAACCACGGCGGTGGTGGCAAAAAAACTTGGGCGGCGATTTATGGCGGTGGAAATTGCGGAGGAATACTGCCTGCTGGCGGAAAAGCGGCTCGCGCTGGCAGCGGAAGACTCGCGCATACAGGGGTATGCCGATGGCGTTTTTTGGGAACGCAACGCGGGAAAGTGAGACGAGTTACGAGTAACGAATAGCGAGTTACGAATGGGCGAATCACCAATCAGTGTATCATCAAAAATAATACTGCAAAAATCAGTGAAACTTGGGGCTGTATTGATTTTGATAGGATATTGTTTAATAACCGATGGATGGGTACTGCGGCGATGGGGATCTGGGCAGTATGGGTATTTGCAATGGTCCCCGAACGGCAACAACATTTTAACCATTCATCAAGGTACGTATCAGAGGGAAAAACTTGTTGTTATATCAAAATACTTGCCAGTTCCTCGGCTTATATTTACCAGTGATGATAGTTTGAGTGCATTTAATTGGCGTACAAATTTTGAGGTATCCATGTTTACTCAAAGAACTAAATGAAACTTTTGAAAAGTGTGCCAAAATTACAGAAACCATCGGCAATTTTTTAAATGTCATTCCCGCGAAAGCGGGAATCCACTATGTTTTGCTGTGGATTCCGGATATTTCCCTGCGGGAAATTCCGGAATGACATTTAAAATCCGTGAAATTTGTGAAAATTCGTGGTTGAATTTCAAACACACAAAAAGTTTCAACCAGTTCAAAATTTATCGTTGGATAAAAATACTTTCAATGTAATTGCAAAACCTGCAACGCTTCATTTGGTTAATGTGCTGACAAAGAGAGTAGAATCTATTGAGTCCCCACTATCTACGCCTACAGGAATAACATGGAATCCTGATGGTACGGTGGCTTTGGCGGCTTTTCGGTATTTTCACGAGCCGGAAAACGCCCCTCCGGGTATTTATAAATTTTCGTTCAAAGACAAGCAATTTACATTATGGCGTTCAATAGCGTTGCCAGAGAAAGTAGATTGGTCGTCTAGCGGGCGATATGTTGCATATACCGAGTTGGTTAAAAGTAGTGAAAATGCAGGTGTTTATCGTCTAACAATTATTGATATGGTTACAGAGAAAACTATCAAGACAGTGTTATTATCAGGTAAAAAAGATGATGCGACATGGAATGTTTATGGCAACACCGGTTTATCGTGGTCGGCTGATGAAAGTTGGGTGCTGCTGAGTGGACGTTATAGTGGACGTTATATGGAACGGGATAATGTTAAACGGGGCTTTTTTATAATACCGATTCAAGAGGATGGGAATTATTGGTTTTGGGAACCGGGAGTACCGAGTGATGCATTTGATTTATCACCCAATGGACGCAACCTTGCCGTCACAACCGTTTCTAATCCGTGGTCAGGGAAAAATCAATTGCGTATACTATTAGGGCGTGTTGACGTTTTGTTTTCAGTGGGAAAAACGCATCCTGAGTAGCGGTTCACGCAGTGAACCGCGTATCGAAGGGCGTTTTTCCCTGCCGATTTTCACCCTTCGATACGCCCTGCGGGCTACTCAGGATGAAAAATCGGCAAACGTCAACAGAACCTAGTTTCTAATAATCTGTGGAAACCTTTGTAGCTTTTCAAATGAGTTATGGTTGTGTGAGAAAATACGGACTCTCCGGCATTGGCTTATTTTCTCACTCTCCCACCTGCTTTTTTACCTCATCCAGCGAGAAGCGGCGAGTGGCTTCCCTTTTTACCGCTTGAAGGTGCAAATAATCGAGATAGTCTTCCAATTTTTCCCGGTCGGATAAAAGAGATTGAATCTGTTCAAATTCGGTATAGGTTATTACTGCGAATTTGGCTTTTCCATGTTCTTTTATAATCTGTACATCTTCCAACATATTACCTCCGGCGGTACGCTTTTGAGCGGGGTAGAATATCAATGATGTCGATGATTTGCTGTGCGTCCTGTTTTTCAAACAATATCCGATACCGCCCCACGCGCATCCGATATGAAATGTCAAAGTTAACCAAACGTTTCACGTTGCTTTTTTGATGTGGGTCGCTTGCTAATTGCTCAATATGAGATAAAATCGTTTTTTGGTCATTTTTGGGGTATCGTTTCAAATTTTTGAGAGCGACATCTGTAAATATGACACGATATTGAGGCATAGCGACCACCAAATTTCCTATTCATATTATACCACATTCTTGCGCGAATTGGTATCGTCTCCCAGCATTTCCCCCGCAACGGCGATAACCCCCGCTGCCGATAGCCCGCGCACGCAGAAATGCGCGTCCAATTCCGCCGCAGGGAAATCGAGCCGGTTGCACGGCTGACATGCCAACCCCGCCAGCAGAATCCGATGGCGGCGCGGATTGCCCCATGTGCCGAATTTCACCGCGTCCACCGCGCCATACAGACTGAGTGTGCGCGCGCCGACCGCCGCCGCGAGTTTCACCGGTCCTGTGTCGGGTCCGATGACCAGTGCCGCCCGCGCCATGATGGCGGCAAGTTGCCCCAGTGTGGTCTCGCCCGCGGCGATTGCCGCCCCTGCCGCCGATTTTTCCGCGATTGACGCGCACATTTCCCGCTCGGCGGGACTGCCGCTCAGCACAAATTGCGCCGAGAAATCCGCCGCCAGCGCATCCATTACCTGCGCCCATGCTTCGATGCGCCACAGTTTCACCGCCGCGCCCGCGCCGGGATGGATGACCACCAGCGGTCGGTCGGGGCGGATGTCGTTTGCGTGTAGCCAGTTTTCTGCCCGCTGCGCGTCCGCGTCCGGCACGAAAAACTCCGTTTCGCCGATGGTTTCGGCGGGGATGTGCGGGGCGGGCGTTTCGCCGGTGGCAAATTGAGCCAGCCGAAAATTTTGCTCAACTTCGTGCAAGTTTTCAAGATAGGGCAGGGGGGCGGTCAAAAACGGTTGCACCGAATCTATCGCATAGCCAACGCGATGCGGAATACCGGCGGCGGCAGCAAGCCATGCGCCCCACCAATGGTCGAACCGCAGGATGATGGCGGTCTCGAAGCGGTGTTGTTTCAGCGTGCGCGCCATATCGCACAGATAGCGGTACGGCTGCCACGGCGATGGCTTTTCGGCGCGGGTGAATCCGGGAAAATCACAGGTGAGAATTTCGTCCACGTGCGGGTTATTTTTCACGATGGGCAATCCCCATTTGCCGACCAGCAGCGAAATGTGGGTGTGCGGCAGGGATTGCCGCAAATGGCGCAGGGTGGGGGTCAGAAAAAGCAAATCGCCGAGATGGTCGGGGCGGATGAGCAGGATTTTTTTCGCTTCGGATGGGGCGGGCGCACGGCGCGACAGCCATGCACCGGCGAGCCGCAATCCCCGGTCGCGCAGTCGGTGTGAAAAACGGGCTTGCGGTGGCATAGGCGCGGCGGGAACGGGCAAATCGCGGAAAGCGGGAGCGAGTGGTGAGTTACGAATGACGAGTTGCGAATGACGAATGGGGTTCTCCAAAACTTGAAACTTTGGACTTGAAACTTGGGACTGACTGCAACCTTGAACCTTGAACTTTGAACACCAAACTACGCATACAACCGTTCAAACGCGGGGACGAGCGCTTGCCATGTGAAACGGTCGGCGACGAATTGGCGAGCGGTTGCGCCGAGTTTTTGCCGTGCGGCGGGGTCATCCAGCAATTGCAGAATGGTGTCCGCCATTTCGGCGGGGTCATCCACCAGCCGCATTTCGCGCCCGTCCGTCACACCGAAACCCTCTGCGCCGACGGTGGTGGAGACGATGGCTTTGCGCATTGCCATGGCTTGCAGCAGTTTCAGCCGCGTGCCGCCGCCCACCCGAAACGGGGCGATATACACCGCGCCGCCGGCGATATACGGTTCCACCGCCTCCACAAACCCGGTGATGGTGATGGCGCGATTGCCGCGCAGGGCATCGAGGCGCGGGTGCGGACGCTGCCCCACAATGGCGAGCGTACTTTCGGGGCGGCGCGCCAAAATTTGCGGCAACACTTCCTGCCCGAACCAGAGCATGGCATCAATATTGGGACGATAATCCATTTTGCCGGTGAAAACCATATCGAACGGGATGGGGTTGCCCGCGGCGGAATCATATCGCGCCAGATTGACGCCGTTCGGCACGACGGTAATTTCCAGCGAAGAATCGAGCGCGCGGATGGCGGCGCGGTCGGCGTCACTGACGGCGACCACCCCATCGGCGGCGCGGCACACCCACCGCTCGTACCGGCGCAGGCGCACGGTCTGCACCAAACTGTATGCGGCGGCAATCCAGCGGCGCGGATTTTTCACATCGGTGGTGAAATTGCGCCATTGCAGCAGCCATTCGGCGTTATGGTCATCGTAAATTATTTTCGCATCGGGGACGATTTTCCGCACGGTGGGCAGATATGGCGCCATTTCGATGCCTTCGATATGGACGACATCCACCGGATGCGTGCCGAGAAATGTTTCCAGCCGGGCGGCAAATTCCGGCGACCACAGCCGCCAACTCATATCGGGGCGGCGGGTGGTGAGCATTTGCC
>JALVZI010000242.1:0-8676 GCA_027022125.1 Anaerolineae bacterium
ATACTCTTTCTGTTCGGTATCGTCGCGCTGAAACGCCCCGCGCACCGATTTTTGCTCCCCACGCTCACATTCGCACCGCTGGCAATCATCATCGCCGCGCCGCTCGTCACTGGCTCGCCGCTGTATCACGTCCGCTATCTGTTCACATATTCGCCCGCATTTTACATTATTTTGGGTGTGGGACTGGCGTGGCTGTGGCAGCGTCGCCGCGCACTGGCAGTGGTCGGCACGGGCGTGTGGCTGGCGGCATCGGGGTGGGCGATTGCCGAACTGCACACCAACCCCCGTTATGCCGCCGATGACCTGCGCGGCGCGGTAGCATATCTGCAAAAAAAATGGCGTCCCGGCGATGTGATTCTGGTCAATGCGGGATACACCTACACCGCGCTGCGGGTCTATTTTTCCGCGCCGGTGGACGGTTATCTGCGGCTGACCGATTTCGATCCGCAGACGGCACGCAATCCATACGCCCCGCTGGTGCTGGAAACGGGCACGGTGGACGGCGACTCCGCGCTCGGCTGGGGCGACCCGCAATCCGATTTTTATGCCATGCCCGCCGCCGATACCACCGCCGCGCTGGAGCGCGTGCGGCACACATTTGCGCGCATTTGGATGCTGCGGGCGTATGATACCGTCACCGACCCGCAGGGTGTGATTCGGCAGTGGCTGGCGGAAAATACCCGCATGGTGGATGACACGCCCATCGCGGGACATTCATTTTTCCGCGTGCAGGGATTTGATACCGGTGCGCAGCCGAACCCGCCGCAACCGCTCGATGCCACGTTTGGCGGGAAATTCCGGCTGCGGGGAATTGCGCCACCGGGTCGGCAGTATCACCCCGGCGATGCCATTTTTGTGACATGGTGGCTCGCTGTGACGGGGGATGTGTCGGCAGATGCGCCGCTGGCGGTGTCGCTGAAACTGTGGGACGCGCAGGGGAATCTCGCCGCGCAGGTGGACGAGTGGCCCGCGGGCAATCGCTTTTTCAGCCCGCAGTGGCGCGCGGGCGATGCCATTCGTTACCCCATGCGGCTCGATGTGCCGCCAACGTTGTCCCCGGGGCAATACTGGCTCGATTTGATTTTCTACCGTTCCGACACTGGCGCACCGCTGGCGGTGGACGGCACGGACAAATTGGCGGTCACACTGGGGCAAATCGAAATTACCGAGTAACTATTCAGGGGAGGAAAACCGTAGGGGCACGCTGCAGCGTGCCCCTACGAAACCAAAAGAATCGGTCAGTTCGCGCTCAAATTCGTAGGGGCGGCTCGCGAGCCGCCCCTACATCCATTTCTATATTTCGGTTTGCCAGATGTCAATGACAAGTCAACGCGCGGAAATTTATTTCCGCGCTCAAAGCCAAAGCCGACTTAATGCAAAACCAACAAACATCGTCGGCAATAAACCAAATTCTCTTGAAAAATCGTAGGGGCAGTCCCTTGTGGCTGCCCTGTTCCGGGCGACCACAAGGGTCGCCCCTACATATCAAACGAATATCCGGCTTGATTTTGCACTGAACTTGTTGAAACTTTTTGTGTGATTGAAATTCAGCCACGAATTTTCACAAATTTCACGGATTTTGATGTCATTCCGGAATTTCCCGAAGGGAAATATCCGGAATCCATAGCGAAACATCGTGGATTCCCGCTTTCGCGGGAATGACATCATATAAAATTGCTGATAGTTTTTTGTCATTCCAACACCCTTTTCAAAAGTTTCATTTAGTTCACTGAGTAACCCGCAGGGTGTATCGAAAGGTGAAATCGGCAGGGAAAAACGCATCCTGAGCAATCCCGTAGAGACGCCCAATTTGGGCATCTCTACGAAAATGCCGCCGCCGTGAGATAAAACACAGAAAAAAATCCGTGACCATCCGTGCTATCCGTGTTAATCCGTGTACTATTCAATCTATGTGCAAAGATTGAGTTTTTGGCGGGGACTGTGGTATAATGCAAGCGATTGATTCACAAAAAACAGAGGCAGTCGGAATGAACAGTCAGCCATCACAACTTGCCACCCGCAGTGTCGATTTACAATATGTGGCGCAGTGCATTCACCATAATGATTGCTGCGCGGTGGTGGGTGTCAGCAATATCGGCAAATCGAACCTTTTGCGCCGTATTCACCGTTTGGGGCTGCAATCGCAATTATTTTCTGATGCGGATGCGGATGAATACGGTTTTGTTTACATTGATTTTAATTTGCAGTTGCAGTTAACCGGGCAGGGATTTTACGAACTGGTTTTGCGCAGCATCATCAATCAACTGAAAGCCCTGTCTGCCGACCCCGACATCGTCGCCGAAGTGGAAGAGGCATACCGGCTGGTGGTTGCGCCCACCGATGATTTTCAGAATGCGCTCAGTTTCAATCAGGCGATTATCACCCTGTGCGAGCGATGGTCGCGGCGGCTGGTGCTGCTGTTCGATGAGTTTGACGAAGTTTTCCGCGAACTGGAATCGCGCGTTTTTTTGAACCTGCGCGCCCTGCGCGACAAATATCCGCAGCGATTGATTTATGTGGTGGGAATCGGTGCGCCGCTGCTGAAACTGCGCCGCACGCCGGAAGTCAGCGAGTTTGCCGAACTGTTCACCCATCACACCCACATTCTGCACGCGCTAGAGCGGGAAGATATGGTGCAGGTGGTTAACCGGTTCGCCGCAGAAAACGGCGTGCGGTTTTCGGCGGAAGATATGGATTTTATCCACGAACAGTCGGGCGGGCATCCCGGTTTGCTGGAAACGGTGTGCCGGGTGCTGGCAGATAACACCGTGGATGGCGTGCTGCGCGATAGCCGGGTGGTGTTGGCGCAACTCGCCGAAAACCCGAATGTGCGGGTGGAATGCTCGAAATTATGGCGCGGATTGCCGCTGGAAAAACGGGAGGCACTGCTCGATTTTGCGGGTGGAAAACCGCTGTCGCCGCCGATGGAGAAAGAACTCATCCGCGACGGGCTGCTGTGTGCCAACGGCGATGGTCAACCGGCAATTTTCAGCAAGTTGTTTGAAGATTTCGTCAAACGCCAGCATCTAGTCAGAGCACCCGCCGAGCGCGGTGTGCGGGTAGACATTGATGCCGGACAGGTTTTTGTGGATGGGCGTCCCACTGAAGTGCTGACCAAGTTGGAATACCGGCTGTTGCTGTTGCTGTATGGCAATCTGGGCAAAATTTGCGACAAATACACCATCGTAGAATCGGTTTGGGGCGAAGATTATATCGAAGAAGTGGATGACGCCCGCATCGAAAAACTCATCAGCCGCCTGCGCCAGAAAATCGAAACCGACCCCGCCAAACCGCGCTATCTCATCACCGTGCGCGGGCGGGGCTATCGCTTGCAAAATGTGTAATTATCGGGCAAATGTCGGTTTTCTGTCTGATCTTTTTGGGGTGGGTGTGATATACTGCAATACACGTATTTCGTGTTGCGTATTGCGTAAAATTTCAAATGAACTTAGCTCGGGATGAGATTTTCAGTCCACAGATGGACACAGATAAATACAGATTCTCACAGAAAACTTATTGAAACTTTTTGTTTGACCGGATTTCCGCATCAAATTAACGCGAATTTCTCAAATTTAAGCATAAAATCTGTGAAATTTGTGAAAATTCGATGCAAGAAAGAGAGAAAAGTAAAAGTTTCATTTAGTTCAGAAAAATAAAAAAATCAGTGTAAATCTGTGTGAATCTGTGGACAGTTTTTATTTCACTTGAACATTGTTTCGTTTACCTCGAACTCAGGTATATAGTTGAACTAAATGAAACTTTTGAAAAGTGTGTCAAAATTACAAAAATCATCGGTAATTTTTATGATGTCATTCCCGCGAAAGCGGGAATCCACGGTGTTTCGCTATGGATTCCGGATATTTCCCTGCGGGAAATTCCGGAATGACATTTAAAATCCGTGAAATTCGTGGAAATTCGTGGCTGAAATTCAGTCACACAAAAAGTTTCAACCAGTTCGTTATTTCAGAACAATCAACCAATCACAAAAAAAGGAGCATAACCTATGGCATCGTTATTCAGCAAAGTTCAAACCCTTATTTCCGCAAATCTGCACGCGCTGGTGGATAAAGCCCTCAAAGCCAACTCGGTGGCAGTGCTGGATGAATATATTCGGCAGGCAGAAGACAATCTGGATGATTTGCAGGATGCGCTCATCACCGTGCGCGGGCAGGTGAAAACGTTGGAACGCAAGTGGAAAATCTTCCAAGCCGAAGCGGAGCAGTTGGACAGTGATATTGACCGTTTGCTGCGCGCCGGAAAAGAAGATTTGGCGATGGCGGCGCAGAGCAAATACAATTCCAAAATTGATATGGCGAATCAGTATCGGGAACAGTATGAAACGCAAAAACGCGAAGCCGACAAACTGGCTGATGCCCGTTTGAAACTGGAAGCCAAACTGACCACCATCAAACAGGAACGCGAACATCTGCTGGCGTTGCTGGAACTGGCAAAATCGAAAGAAATTGCCGCCAAAACCATCCGCTCGCTGGACGATTTGCAGGGCATTGGCGACAGCGATATTGCCCGCGTGGGCGATGCCATCCGCAGCCGGTTAGACCGCGCCGACGCGGAAATGGAAACGTATTCCGACCGACTCGACAGCCGTATGGACGATGTGCTGGATAAAGCGAAATTGGATGACCAACTGGCAGAACGCCGCCGCCGTTTGGGACTTGAAGAATAGATAACTGATGTCAGAAGCACGCCGCCAACTGGAAAAACGCGCTCGAAACGCCATATTGCAGGAAGCCTTCTTTCGCTGGCAAAGCGCGGTGAACATCGCCGGTATGCTGGTGCTGTCGGTGGCGTTCCCGTCGCTGTGGTGGCTGTTTGTCGCGCTGGGGGTGGTGCTGGAACTGGTCATCGGTGTCAGTACCATGCGCAATCCGGCAATCAATGCCAAAGCGGTGGCAACCATTTTCCAGCGCGAATTTCAACCCAAACAGATACAATCGGCACAATTGCGACAAAAAACCGCCAAAGCGTTGGAATACCTGCGCCGCATCGAGGAATCGGTGGCGCAGACAAAAGAAGGCGTGTTGCGTGACCGGCTGAAACGCACCACAGAAGAAGTGGTCGATTGGGTGGAAGCCATTTATCGGTTGGCTAGCCGGGTGGATGGCTACAACCGGAACAAACTCATCGCGCGCGATATGGACTCGGTGCCCAAAATGATTGAGGATTTGCAGCAGCGCTGGGCGGCGGAAACCGACCCGGCGATGCGTCGCCAGTTGGAGCAAACCATCGCCGACCGGAAACGGCAGTTGGCAAACCTGCAAGCGCTGGAAGACACGATGGAGCGGGCGGAACTGCAATTGGAACGCACGCTGTCTGCGCTGGGCACGGTTTATTCGCAATTGCTGGTGCTCGACACCAAAGGTGAATCGGCGGGACGGGCGCAACGCCTGCAAGAGGAAATTTCGGAGCAGGTGCATCAATTGCAAGATTTGACTTCTGCGATGGATGAGGTTTATCGGGAAGGGTAGGGGGTTGTTGTTCAAAGTTCAAGGTTCAATGTTTCAGGTTTCAGGGTAGCAGGGTTGCAAAGTAGCAGGGGGCAAGTTTCATCGCATTTTGCCACCTGCTCACCGGCACACTTACGAAATACGCAATACGTTTTACAAATAACCAATCTCCAATTCCCAATAACCAATCCACAAAAAGAAAGGGGCGACTCGCGTGAGTCGCCCCTGCTGCTTGCTCCATACTTCTGGTTACAAACCTACGCCGCTGCCGCCATCGCACTTTCTTTTTCGGTGGCAGCTTCTGCCGCTTCGAGGAAATGTTCCACATCCAGTGCGGCTTGACACCCGCTGCCCGCCGCAGTGATAGCTTGCTGGTAATGGTCATCCTGCACATCGCCGCAGGCAAAAACGCCGGGCAGACTGGTGGCGGTGATGTTATGTTTATCGGTGGAAGTGACGATATAGCCTTTTTCGTTCATTTCCAATTGCCCGACAAACAATTTGGTGGCGGGGGTGTGCCCGATAGCCAGGAACATCCCTTCGACGGGCAAGTCGGTCACTTCGCCGGTTTTGACGTTTTTCAGCCGCACGCCGGTCACCGCATCCTCACCGAGCACGTCTTCAACCACCGAGTCCATAATAAACTCGATTTTGGGGTTATCGGCGGCTTTTTTCACCATAATTTTCGAAGCGCGGAATTGGTCTCGGCGGTGGATGACATACACTTTGCTGGCGAATTTCGTCAGAAAAGTGGCTTCTTCCATCGCGCTGTCGCCACCGCCGATGACGCAGATTTCTTTATCTTGGAAGAAAAATCCATCGCAGGTGGCGCACGCGCTCACGCCGCGCCCCAGCAGACGTTTTTCGTTTTCCAGCCCCAAATAGTTGGCGGTCGCACCGGTGGAGATGATGACGGTTTTCGCCTGATAGAGTTCATCTTCCACCCATACTTTTTTGATGTCGCCGCTCAAATCAACTTTGGTCACATCTTTGGTCAAAAATTCCGTGCCGAAACGCTCGGCTTGGGCGTGCATTTCCGTTATCAAATCGGGACCCATAATGCCGTTGCGGAAACCGGGGTAGTTTTCCACTTCGGTGGTTTCCATCAACTGTCCGCCACTGAAATAGCCTTCAATCATCAGTGGGTTCAAATTGGCGCGCGCGGTGTAAATGGCGGCGGTCAGCCCGGCGGGACCCGACCCAATGATGATAACTTCCCGAATCTCATCGGGGTTTGGTTTGTTTTCGTGGTCATCATCTGCTTTTGGCATTGAAAGTTGGAAGTCCATAGTATATCCTCTTTTTTATAAAGTTTCGTTAAAAATGTGCGGTCGCACGTGCATTAGACGCGAAAAACTTGCAAATCTTACGATTTTTCAGAACGATTAATGTGCGCTAAAATAGCACAGTCACAATGATACATTATCCTCAAAACAGCGTCAGTTTGCAAATGGAGCACCGATGAAAGTTGAAACATCCCCCGTACCGTTCAACCTAATAGATTATCTGCTGATGGGGCTGTCGGTATTGATAGCCATAATCGGCATTTTTGCATTGCCGATAATTGTGTCAAAAGCGGTTGCCACACCGACGGGTGAGAATGTCGGGGCAATAGCACTGGCGTGGGGACTGCTGGTTGCCGGCGCAGGGAGCGGTTTGGGGGTTTTTCTGCGCAAGCGCACAAAACCGTCGGGATGGAAGTTGATTGCTGTGGCAGTGCTGTGGTGGCTCGGCGTGTTCACGTTTTCGTTTGGGGGATTTGCCCTCTTCATCCCCGCCGACCAAACGTGGCTCGAGAATTTCGGGTATGCGACGGCTATCTGTTTTGTGCCCGGCGGATTGCTGATATTGGCGGGGGTGATGCTCTTTCGATTTTTACAGCGAAAATCGGCGGCAGATGCCGCATCTGTCGCGGAAAAACCTGTGCCGGAAACCAACACTGTGCCGACCCAACTTTCTCGCGCCGAAAAACTTGCCCGCGCCGAAGAGTATCGGCGGCACATTGCCGAACTGCTCCACAATCCCGATATTGCCCCTTTTGTGCCCGATATTCCGGGTTTGAACAGCCGTCTGTCCGACTGGCAGGCGCATATCGGCGAGTTGGTGCAGCGACTGGAAGAAATGGACAATAACCCGCTCATCCGGCGCGATTTGCAAGAAGTGCCCAAAGCGATTGCCGATTTGAAACGGCGTCTGCTCGATGAAACCGACCCGGACGTGTACACCCAGTTGGAAGAAACACTGGCGGATTATCGTCGCCAGCAGGACAATTTGGATTTGCTGATGGCGCAAAAACGGCGCATCGAATTGGAACTGGATGAAAGTTTGGCGACGGTGGGCACAATTTATTCGCAAATGCAGATGCTCGGTTCGCAAAAAGCGGTGGATGGTCGCCGTGCCGAACGGCTGATGGAAAGCGTGGAACAGGAAACCGCGCGGTTGAATGACGTTTTGCAGGCGATGAACGAAACATATTCTGGCGCGTCTGGTTCATAATTCCCCGGAAAGATAGACAGATGACAAAAAATGCCTCGGCGATGCGGCTGGTTTTGGCGGTGGCGCTGGCAACGGGATTGTCCATTATGGGCGATTCGCTGATGTACAGTTTGCTGCCCATTGACGCGCCCCGACTGGGCATCGCTCTGCCGCTGGTTGGTGTGCTGCTCAGCGCCAATCGGCTGGTGCGACTCGTTTCAAACACATGGGCGGCGAAATTTTTTGCGCGTGCCGGGTCGCGGTTGCCGTTTCTGCTGTCGGCAATTTTAGGGGCGATTGTCGCCGTGGTGTACAGTGTCGGTTGGGGATTTGCCGTTTTTCTGCTGGCGCGAATCGGCTGGGGGGTGGCATGGTCGGGGTTGCGGCAGGGTGGATTTGAAGCGGTGGGGCAGAGCGAAAGCCATCTGCGCGGGCGATTGATGGGGGTGCTGTGGGGCACGGTTCGGCTGGGGAGTGCCATCAGTGTGGTGCTGGGTGGTTTTCTGCACGACCGCTGGGGGTATCGCGCGGCGGCGGGAACCATTGCCGCACTGACGGTGCTGGCAATTCCGGTAGCATGGCGCATTCGCTGGCATAACCCGCAACCCGTGCTTCTGCCCGAAAATTCCCCGCCGGAAAGCGGCGGCTGGCGCGGCGCCATAAAAACGCCGGTGCAGCGCTGGATGCTCGCTGCGGGATTTATGGATGGGATGTTTGAAGGTGCACTGGTTTCAAC
>JALVZI010000242.1:8686-10516 GCA_027022125.1 Anaerolineae bacterium
TTTCCCGGCAGATGGGCGCGCAGTCGCCGCTGGTATCGCTGGGTATCGGAGTCGGCACGGTGGCGGGGTTGTTGCTGGCGGTGCGTTTCACCGCCGATTTGATTTTCGCACCCGTCATCGGGGCGGTGTCTGACCGGATGGGACAACCCAAAACCGCCATCCTGCTGGCGGTGGTGATGTTTGCCGCTATGGCGGGTGCGGTTGTCACGCCCGGCGGCTGGGTTATCGGCTATTTGGTGGTGGTTTTCATTTGCGGAGCAGGGCTGTTCGTCACGCTCAGCGCCGCATCGAGCCATATCGCGGCGCGCTCGGCTGTGCCGCAACTGTTCATCGGTGCATTCACCACCGCCAACGATGCCGGTATGGCGGCGGGTCCGCTGTTGGTGTATGCTCTGGCGGATATAACCGGATTATCGCCGGTATATTTGGGCGTGCTGGCGCTGCTGCTGGTGTCGGTGTGGTGGTTTTGGCGGGTATCGGCAAAAAATCGGCGGGTTATTTAAACGCCATTTCTCCCGCGCGGATGGGCACTTTCAGCCAGTTTTCCATCGGCGGCAGCGGGCACACATAATTTTCGGAATAGGCGCAGTACGGGTTATATGCCAAATTGAAATCCACCACAATTTGCCCACCCGCCAGCGCGGTCGGTTCCAAATATCGTCCCGCGCCATAAGTTTCTGTGCCGTTGGTGGCATCTTTAAAAGGGATGAACAGTTCGGCATTTTCCACACCCTGATATACCGCCAGTGTGGCGGACTGCCCGTCGATTTCAAATGTCACCGTTCCCAACCGGTAAAACGGCTGCTCATCGCCGGTGTTGGTTTGAATGATGATTTCTTCCCGCTCGACGGCATCCAGCGGCAGGGTGAATCGCAGGGCGGGGTTGACCGGATAGTGTTTCAACCCGGGGAAATTCTGCCGCGCTTCCGGCTCGATGGGCGAATACGGACTCAGCCGGAAAAACGATTCCTTCTGCGTGCGCTCCGCCTCAATCGCAGCGATATATGCCGCTTCGCGTTCCTCCGGTGTCGGTTCGCGGCGGGGCGGCGGCGCAGCATTTTCTTCCCCCCCGCCGAATAGTTTTGTCAGTTTTTTCATCAATCCCATAATCGCATCCTTTCATTTCCGATTTTTGATTTTACCGATATTTGGGTTAAACTCCAAATATCATTTCAATCTGAATTCTGATAAGCGAAACAATGCTTGAGATAAAAATAGTCCACAGATTAACACAGATTTACACTGATTTTTATTTTTCTGCTAGTGCAAAATCAATCTGGATATTCGTTTGATGTGTAGGGGCGACCCTTGTGGTCGCCCGGAACAGGGCAGCCACAAGGGCTGCCCCTACGATTTTTCAAGAGAATTGGGTTTATTGCCGACAATGTTTGTTGGTTTTGCACTAGCTACCGGACACTTTTGAATGACGAATATAGTGCAAATAGATTTCAGAGAAGTGTCATTCCCGCGAAAGCAGGAATCCATCGTTTTTCTTTGGATTCCGGATAATTTCCTGCGGAAATTTCCGGAATGACATACAAAATCTACAAAATCTGTGTCCATCTGTGGACTGAAAATCTCATTCCGAACATTCACACAAGGGGGAAAAATGACACACACGCCACAAGCATTGCTATCCGTTTCCGATAAAACCGGCTTGCCCGAATTGGCGCGCGAATTGCACACGCTGGGGTTTCGATTGTACGCCAGCGGCGGCACGGCGAAAGCCATCCGCGCGGCGGAAATTCCCGTCACCGATGTGGCAGACCTGACCGGCGCGCCGGAAATGCTCGGCGGGCGGGTGAAAACGCTCCATCCGGCGGTACACGG
>JALVZI010000243.1 GCA_027022125.1 Anaerolineae bacterium
ATATGCATCCCAGCATCGGTTTTTTGCGGTTTTGGCAGGATAGAGTGGAAACGGAGATTCTGTTTTTGAAGAATGGGCGAATGTCGAATAGCGAATAGCGAATGACGAATGAGCGAATCACCAATCTCCAACGACCGGTTTCTCCCATTCGCGGTCGCGCAGGTAGCGAGTTATCATCGCCAGCGATGATAGCAGCGGAATGATGATGAGTGTCACCAAAATACCAAAAAGTGCCAAACTCGTCAGCACGCTGATGAACACAATTGCCGGATGAAGGCGCAATCGCCGCCCCATCAGCGCCGGGCGAATCCAGATATTTTCAATTTGCTGGATGACCAAAAAGATAGCCAGAATGATGATGGCGAACAGCCAGTTTTCAACCGGCAGAAACATCGAGCCTTCAAACAGAGCGATGGTCACGGCAATCAGCGCCGCCAGTGTGGGTCCCAGCGACGGAATGATGTCCAGCACCCCGGCAAACACGCCGATAATCAACGCGGCGGGCATACCCACCGCCATCGCCCCCAGCCACGATAGCACCCCCACAATCAGCATCAGCAGTAACTGCCCGCGCAGAAAGCTTCCCCAAATCAAATCCATTTCGTGCAGCAGATAATTGGCATGCCGATGATACTGTTCCGGAATGTATGACATCACCCACCGGTGCAGACGGTGGCTGTCGTGCAGCAGATAATATACCGAAACCAGCACAATCAATCCCCACAGAAAGTTGGTGGACACATCTGCCAGCACAAAACCCAAATTGGGAGCAATCTGAGTGGCGGTTTGCGCAATAGATGTTTCAAAATTGGCGAAAACGTTGTTCAACTCCACCGGAAAACCGGCAATATACAGCGGGGTAGCGGTGAGTGATTTTATCTGACCGGTGAGATATTCCATATCGGGAATGAATTCTCGGGTTTGAGAGATGGCAATCGGGGTCAGCGTTGCCGGAATGGCGATGAGCAATATCAAAAAAATCAGGTAAACGATGGTCACTGCGCCGTTGTGGCTTAATTTTGTGCGGCGCATGAGAAAATTCACCAGCGGATGGAGAATGTACGCTATCAACCCGGCGATGATGAGCGCGCTGATGAGCGGTTGCAATCGAATGAGCAGCCAAATAATGGCAACGATGGATAATCCCGCCAGAGCATATTGAATTGGTTGTTTTAATGAGTTTTGTTCCATAAACCGTTGGTGTGGCTGATAATTGGCGAATAGCGAATAGCGAATGACGAATGGGCGAATCACCAATCGCCAATCAACCGTCAGTCCAGTGTCACGTTTCACTCATCACGTTTTCACACAGCCCATTATTCATTGAATCGAAGATTGATTCGCCTGCGGTTCGCAATGAACGCTGTACAGATACGATTATTATACCGCGTCGCGGCAATAGTGGAAAAATGGGGAAAGAAAAAGGCGGTTGGCATACCAACCGCCTTTCGGTGTTTGCGTGAAATTGTGTGCCGCGTGCGATTTTACGGCGCCCATGTGAGGCGTTCTTCCAGCCATCCGCGCGAATTTTCAATATCGAATGTCACTTGCCCGTCCGGCGAACCTGCCATATCGAACAATTTTCGCACGTTTGTGCCGTCGGCGTTGGCTGCCCAAACCGCCCACGAGCCGCCCCGGTCAGAAGCGAAGGCTATCGTTTTCCCGTCGGGTGACCAGACCGGCAAGCCATCTTGAGCCGGATTGTCGGTGATGCGAACGGGGTCGGAACCATCAATGCCGATTGTCCAAATTTCCCAGTTTCCGGTGCTTTCCCGTTCGGTGGACATGATGGCGATGCGGTCGCCGTTGGGGCTGGCTGCGGGAGCCACATCGCCTGTTGTGCCGATTTTATTGCCCTCGGCGGCGTTGGGCGGCAAAATCCACAGCCCGCAATCGCCGGAGATGGTACAGCCGTGCACCACCAGCCGGTCATCGGGCAGAACATCCACATAATCGCCCAAAAAACCGAGGCTTTCGCCGCCACCGCCATTCTGGTAAACCCGATACAGCCGCGGCGCGCGGTCGCTTTCGCGGCGGGTGCTGAACACCAGTGAGCCGTCGCTGTACCATGCGGGCAATCCATCTTCCACATTGCTGGTCAGCGTACCCTGCCGACCACCGGCATAATCAATAAAAGCGATGCCGCGCCGGTTGGGGTCCCACGAGCGGTATGCCAGCAGCGAGCCGTCTCGGCTGACGTGCGGTTGGCTGGCATTTCCGAGAATGATGGTGGGGTTGGAACCGTCCACATTTACCTGCCACAGGTTATAACTGCCGATATCGGTGCTGTATGCCGGGTAGATGATGCGCCCGCTCAGCGCGGCGGCTTCTTCCGGCACGGGGGTCGCAGTCGGGGCGACGGTCGGCACGGCGGTTGCTTTCGGGGTGGCTGTCGCTTTCGGTGTGGGAGTCGGCGCGGCGTTGGTGGCGGTTGCCTTCGGTGTGCCCGATTTTTTCGGGGTGGGGGTGGCGGTCACCGCTGCCACTTCGATGCCTCCCTGCGGGATAATCAATTCTTGTCCAATGCGGATGATGGCATTTTCATCCGGCAGGTTATTCGCTTTCACCAAATCGGCGATGCTGACATCAAATTTCACGGCGATACCACCCAGCGTGTCGCCCGATTGCACTTCATACACCAGCGGTTCGCTGGCGACGGGCGCGGTGGTTGCGGTGGGCGTGGGGGCTTTTTTGGTGGCTGTCGCCCGCGGCGTGGCGGTCGGGGCAGCGGCATTCGGTGTTGCCGCTGACTCATTCGGGGTGGACTGTTGCGCCACTTCTTCCCCCGAAAATGCAAAACTGTTCAAAATACTTTCAAACAGCGGTTTAAAGGCTTCCCACTCGTCTTTCGGCGCGACGGCAACCAGTGTGTACCCGTTGCCGTTTTTCACGGTGGATGCTACCAGTGCGATGGCGTCGCTGCCCATATCGGGAGCGTTAAATTCCACTTGGGCGGATGTCCATGTTTGCCGCCCGATATTGATAACCCCTTCATCGAGTGTATCTTTGATGGGCGAAAATTTTTCCAGTTGATTGGCGAGCAAATCGGTGATATTTTGATTTGCGCCCAGCGAAATGCTCAACTGCGCACCGTTGATTTTTTCGCGCTCCAGCGAACGGGCGCTGGGGGCGAAAATCACCAAATCGTCATCTTCTTTAAAAACCCAGCCCGCCGGGTAATCGAACCCGAACCCGAAATAACTGCTGCTGTAATTGGCGAGCGGCACTTGGGTGGGGGTTGGTT
>JALVZI010000244.1 GCA_027022125.1 Anaerolineae bacterium
ATGCGCCACCGGCTCATCCTCAATTTTGAAGGCGAAGCGGAAGGCATCCAACCCGATGCCATCATCGCCGACCTGTTGCAATCGGTTGCGCAGGTGGTATAATATCAGTATCGAATGACGCGGAGGAGCAATATGACGGCAGTCAAAGCGCAATCCACGCCGATTCAGGTCACTGAAAAACTCACTTTTGAAGAATTTCTTCAAAAATACATGGATGTTCACGCCGAATTGGTTAATGGAGAGGTGCATATTATGACACCGGCTTCAAACAGACATCAAGATTTGGTCGGATGGATTTCATCTGTTTTGCGGTTGTTTGTGGAACATTATGGGTTGGGCGTGGTGCGCTCTGCGCCGCTGACTATGCGTATTCCCGGCAAAGATACTCACGGGCGCGAACCGGATATTATGTTCATCTCTCGGGCGCGACTGGATATTTTGAAACCGACATATTTGGCGGAACCCGCCGATTTGGTGATTGAAATTATCTCTCCGGAAAGTATCGGGCGCGACCGCGGCGAAAAATTTGTGGAATATGAAGCCGCCGGCGTGCGCGAGTATTGGCTGATTGACCCCGACCGCGAGCAGGCGGAATTTTACCGGTTGGCGGACGACGGACGCTACCGCTTGCAGCCCACACCGGACGGGCGATATGAATCACAGGTGATGCCCGGTTTTTGGCTGAAAGTTGACTGGCTGTGGCAAGAGCCGCTCCCCAAAATTTTGGATGTGGCGCGTCAATTGGCGCTGCTCTGATACCTGCCTATGGCGACTCCCCTTTTTGACGAAACCTTTCTCCGTAAATTGGAGCAACTGTCGCTGGTGGCGCGGCGAGTGCGGCGCGGACAGTTTCGCGGCGAAAAACGGAGTACTCGGCGCGGGCAGTCCATCGAATTTGCGGACTACCGAAATTATGTGCGCGGCGATGACCTGCGCGCTCTCGACTGGAATGTTTTCGCCCGGCTGGAAAAACTGTTCATCAAACTGTTTGAGGAAGAGGTTGACCAGACTGTTCACATTTTGCTGGATGCCAGCGGTTCGATGGATTTTCCCCCCGAAAACGAAAATAAATGGCAATATGCCCGGCGGCTGGCGGCGGCGCTGGGATATATCGCGCTGGTGAACCACGACCGGCTCTATCTGTCGCTGCTGCGCGGCGATACCCTGACCCGCTGGGGACCGGAACACCACCGGCGGGCGGCGCACCGGCTGCTGGAATTTCTGCAATCAGCGGCGGCGGGCGGCGAAACCCGGCTTTCGGCGGGATTTGCGCGGTATGCAGCGCAGGTCAAACGCCCCGGTCTGCTGTTCATCATCACCGATTTTCTATCGGATGAGCCGTACCGCGACGGGTTCGGCGCACTGCAACAGCGTGGACACGAAATTGCCGTGCTGCATCTGCTTTCTCCCACCGAGATTGACCCCGCGCTGGCGGGTGATTTCCAACTGGTGGATGTGGAGACGGGCGACCGGCGCGATGTGACGGTCAACGCCACCCTGCGCAAAATGTACCGCCAAAAATTCGAGGCGTGGCAATTGGAATTGCAGCAATTTTGCCACCGCCGTCAAACCCATTATGCGCTCGTCCCCACCGATACCCCGTTTGAATCGCTGATACTGCACCACCTCCGCCAGCGGCACTGGTTGGCATAACCGGTTTCCGATTACGAAAGGTAGGTTTTTCTTTCGTAGAGACGCCCAAATTGGGCGTCTCTACGAGGTTGCTCATGGCGTGTTTTTCCCTGCCGATTTCACCCTTCGATACGCCCTACGGGCTACTCAGGATGAAATCGACACGATACCACAGCACGCTGAACAGTTCGCATAGTTTGACATACATTATGTTATGTGGTATACTTATGTTAAATTGCGAATATGGGTGCGCCGTTACCCGACGGCGGACAGGAGGTTCAAATGGCAGATGCACAAACAGCAATCTTTTCCGGCACAGAAACGCTGGTTCCACAGCGAGAGCGATTGCACAGCGGGTCGTCGCTGAAACAAGCCGCCGAAGCGTTCCGCAGATATATGGAAGAAAAGGGGTTTTCGCCGCACACGGTAAAAGCCTTTAACGGCGATTTGCGGCTGGTGCAGCGATTTCTCGGCGCGGATACACCCGTCAGCGAGTTGGGCACAGACGAGTTGAACCGGTTTTTGTACTGGCTGCAATATGAACGCGATGTGCCGTGCAGTTCAAAATCGTATGCCCGGCGCGTCACCACCCTAAAAAGTTTTTTCGGATGGCTCACGTCCATTCACGTCACCCCGTTCGACCCCGCTGCCAAACTCATCCACCAGAAAATTACCACCCCGCTGCCCGTCATTTTGACGGATGCGGAAGTTGACCGTCTGCTGGCGGTGACCGAAGCGCGGTTGCACGGTCCCAAACCCGACCCCCGCCCGCATCTGCTGGTGAATTTGTTGCTGCAAACGGGCATCAAAAAGGCGGAATGTATGCGGCTCACCCCCGATGATTTCGAGGCGAGCGACCCTGAACAACCCACTGTGCTCATCCGCTATCAAGACCCGCGATTGATTCACAAAGAACGGCGGTTGCCTGTTTCGCCGGAAGTCATTTCGACGCTGGAGCAATATCTGGCGGCGTACCGCCCCAAAGAACGCATTTTTGAATGCACGCCGCGCAATTTGGAATACGTGCTCACCGATGCGGCAAACGAAGCGCAACTGCCCAACGGGGCATCATTTGAGATGCTACGCTGGACGAGCGCTTTCCGCGATTATCGCGACGGAATGCCGCACCACAAATTGCAGGAAAAACTGGGACTCTCGAAAGTTACTTTCCGCGAAACGGTGAAAAAACTGGAAAAAATTGCCAAAGGCGAAAAAGAATAGTTCCGATACGAGAAAAATCAAAACTAAATCCCCGCGCCGGTGTTATCAATAACGGTACACGCGGGGATGTTGTTTGCAGTATGGCCATTATCCCTCAAACTACCTTGACAAATTTTACGCTTTTGCCAACAACTTGCGTGAAACGTGATGCGTGAAACGTGATGGTTTGGGCGACTGGCAATGTTCGCGGTGGATAAACGTTCCGTACAATCTGTGTTCTATCATGGTCAGTTCACCGTAGAACTTTTAACCGGCAAAAAATCACGTTTCACGTTGAACTGGTTGAAACTTTTTGTGTGACTGAATTTCAGCCACGAATTTCCACAAATTTCACGGATTTTTAATGTCATTCCGGAATTTCCCGCAGGGAAATATCCGGAATCC
>JALVZI010000245.1 GCA_027022125.1 Anaerolineae bacterium
GGGCGACCACAAGGGTCGCCCCTACATATCAAACGAATATCCGGCTTGAGTTTGCATTAAGTCGGCTTGAGTTCTGATACTCGAACTGAAATTCGAGGCAAATACCGATTGCTAACCCCCATTCGCCACTCGTTATTCGCTATTCGTCACTCCAACCCGCCTTCTTTTTCCACCATCGCTTCGCAGGCGTTTGGTTCGCCGATGAGCACCAGAACATCCCCCCGCCGGATGAGTTCATCCGCCATCGGCAGCGAGATAACCTCATCGCCCCGGCGAATAGCCACCACCACCACGCCATATTTCTGCCGCAACCGCGACTCTATCAGCGTGTGCCCCACCACGTTTTTCGGCGCGGAAATCTCCACCACACTGATGTTTTTGTGCAATTCCATATAATCCAAAAAACCGCTGGATGACAACATCCGCCCCAGCCGCACACCCGCCTCGTGTTCCGGCAGAATCACTTCATCCGCACCGACTTTCATCAGAATTTCGCGCTGCGTGCGGGTGCGGGCTTTACAAATAACGCGCCGCACACCCAATTGCCGCAAAATTACCGTTGCCAGCAAATTGCTCTCAAAATCAGTGCCGATGCACACAATACCCGTGTCGAAATTTCCCACGCCCAACTCGATATACGCATCGCGGTTGGTGGCATCCATCTGCACCACGTGCGGCAGCGTGTGCGATAACCGTTGCACCAGTGTCGAATCCGCATCAATTGCCAGCACGTTATGTCCCCGTTCGTGCAACACCTCCGCCAAACTGGAACCGAAACGCCCCAAACCAATCACCACAAACTCGTTATGTTTTGCTTTTCTGGGGGGCGAATTTCGTGCCCCTAAAAACCGCGAAAATTTTCTCGTTTCTTCTGTCATCATTTTACCCGATAATTATTTTCTCTTCTGGATAGTAAACCTGCGTGCGCCGGGTGCGTTGCGCCAACGCCACCACCAGCGTCAATGGACCCAACCGCCCCCAAAACATCGTGAAAATTATCAACCCGCGACTGATTTGGTTCAAATGTGACGTGATACCCAATGAATAACCGGTATTTGAAAACGCACTGATAACCTCGAACATTACCGGCACAATTTGCCCGCCGTCAAACATTAAAATAGACAGCGTCACTGTCAGCACCAATCCCACAGACACTGTCACGATGGCGGCGGCTTTTTGGATGGTTTCCAGCGGCAGGGTACGCCCCATAATGCGCACATCGGGATGCCCCTGCACGTTATTCCACAGTGTTACCATCACCACCGCAACCGTGGTCAGCCCGATACCCCCGCCCATCGAAGCCGGTGCGCCGCCGATGAACATAAACACCATCAAAATAAGTTGGCTGGCTTGCCCCAACTGGTCAATGGGCAGCAGGGTAATACCCGCCGTGCGCGCCGAAACCACTGTGAAAAACGCAGCCAGCACGCTTTCGCCGGGGGGAAGCGTCGCCAGAAAATCGCTGAAGAAAAGTTCATCCACCAGCAAAATAGTTGTGCCAATGACGGTCATGGCAATCATCAGCGGCAGGATAAATTTTGTGTGCAGCGATAATCGTTTGGTTTTGGGAAACGCCAGCAAATCGAACACGGCGGTAATGCCCATCGTGCCGATGGTGATGAGCGTTGCCATCGTCAAACTGGCGACGGGGTCGGCGCGGGTTGCCAGCAAATTGGGGTCATTCGTGCCGTGAAAAAGGTCGAACCCGGCATTGCAAAACGCCGACACCGAGTGGAACATAGCGTAATATGCCGCTTGTGCCGCGCCCATATCATCCCACCATGTGAAAAACAGGATAATCGCGCCCACCGCTTCGATGCCCAACACCACTACCAGCACTGCCACAGCCATATCCAAAATGCCGTGCGATTTGTGCACGCCCATCGTTTGCCGCAGGATGACCCGCTCGCGCAGTGCCACACGCCGCCCGATGAGCCGCAAAAAAAGCACCGACAAAATGACGAACCCCAACCCGCCAACCTGAATCAAGCCCAACACCACCATTTCGCCAAATGTGCTGAGCCGTTCCACCGTGCTGACCACAATCAGCCCGGTAACAGTGACCGCAGATGTGGCAGTGAACAACGCCTCGCGCCAATCGAGCGGCACGCGATTTTCGGTGGCGATGGGCAGCATCAACAGCAGTGTACCCAAAGCGATAATCACCGCGAACCCAAAAATCAACACCTGCGGACTGCGGTCTTCCGAAAAATCGTGAATGTCCACATCTTTGGGGCGACCGTATGATTTCAGTTTATCGTTTCTGCCAGGCATCGGTTATCCAACATCCTTCGTAACTATTCAGGGAGACGGGAAAAACGCCCTTCGATACGCGGTTCGCCGCGCGAACCGCTACTCAGGATGCGTTTTTCCCTACCGATTTCATCCTGAGTAGCCCGCAGGGCGTATCGAAGGGTGAAAATCGGCAAAACACCACTATATCCCGAATAGTCACACATCCTTCATCGAAAGTCCAATTCTACCACGGTCGGCGTCAACATTCAAAACGCGCACCTGCACCACATCACCCACACTGACCACCTGATGCGGGTTTTCGATATAGCGGTCTGCCATCTGCGAAATGTGTACCAGCCCATCCTGTTTCACGCCGATGTCCACAAACGCGCCGAAATCCACCACATTCCGCACCGTGCCTTTCAGCACCATACCGGGTTGCAAATCGTCCATCGACAGCACATCCGCGCGCAGCAGCGGCGCGGGCAAATCGTCGCGCGGGTCTCGCCCCGGTTTTGCCAGCGATTCCAGAATATCGCGCAGGGTCAATTCGCCCACATCGAGTTCCACCGCCAGTGCCGCCATATCGCGGGCGGGCAGTTGGCGCAGCCGGTCGATGCGCGCCGGCAGGTCGGGTTCGTCGCCTTCCACCCCCAACCGGGCAAAAAGCCGCTCGACCACCGGATACGATTCGGGATGGATGAAAGTGTTATCCAGCGGATTGTCGCTTTGCGGAATTTTCAAAAAGCCGATAGCCTGCTGGTATGTTTTTTCGCCCAGCCCTTTGACCTTTTTCAACTCGCGGCGGTTTTTGAACGCGCCGTGTTTTTCCCGATGGGCGACGATGGCATTTGCCACCCGTTTGCTCACCCCCGAAACATAACTCAACAGCGACGCGCTGGCGGTGTTCACATCCACCCCCACCGCGTTAACCACACTTTCCACCACCGCATCGAGCGTTTCGCCGAGTTGTTTCTGATTCACATCGTGC